>JBIHZO010000070.1:0-11166 GCA_044231405.1 Cypionkella sp.
GAGGCTGATGTGGCCCGCCTGCACCGTGCATCGGTGCAGGATCACCCCGGTGCAGCATCCGGCCTCTTGCGCACCGCTGGTCTGGGCACCGGCGACTACATCCTGGAAAACCGCATCCCCGGTCCGGCCAAGGCCCTGATCCGCGCGCTGCCCGCCGCTTTGGGCGCGCGCGTGCTGACCATGGCCACCGCCCAACATGCCTGGGCCTTTGCCGGATCGGGGTGCTTTGCGGTTGAACGGTCGCGGCCCTTGACCCTGCGCATCACCTGTAACCCTTTGGCCTGCGGTTCTGGCTGTCATTGGCACAAAGCGGTGTTTGAGCGGTTGTACGCGGCGCTCGTCTGGCCCGCCGTCACGGTGACCGAAACCAGCTGCTGTGCCTGCGGCGATGCCGCCTGCCGGTTTGAGATCGCGCGCCGGATCTGACTCGACAGGGGGGCTTGCCCGACTCAAAGTTGTAATGTTAGGTTGACACATGACCGCATCACAAAGCTTACACTCTTCGCCCTATCCGCAACCCCGCGCCATGCTGGAACTGATCAAACCGATCACATGGTTCCCGCCGATGTGGGCCTATCTGTGTGGTATCGCGTCGGTTGCGGTTCCGGTGTCCAGCTGGCCTTTGGTGCTGCTGGGTGTGGTTCTGGCCGGTCCGGTGGTGTGTGGCATGTCTCAGGCGGCGAATGACTGGTGCGATCGTCATGTCGATGCGGTGAACGAACCGCACCGCCCGATCCCGTCTGGCCGCATTCCGGGCCGCTGGGGGTTGTGGATTGCGCTGGCGATGTCGGTGCTGTCGCTGGCCTTGGGTTGGTTTCTGGGGCCATGGGGTTTTGTGGCCACCGTTGTCGGCGTGCTGGCCGCCTGGGCCTATTCCGCCGAACCGGTGCGTCTGAAGCGGTCGGGTTGGTGGGGGCCAGGGTTGGTGGGCCTGTGCTATGAGGGGCTGCCATGGTTCACCGGGGCCGCCGTTCTGTCGCAGGGGCTGCCGTCCTTCCCGGTGATCACCATGGCGCTGCTTTATGCCTTTGGCGCGCATGGCATCATGACATTGAATGATTTCAAGGCGTTGGAGGGGGATCGCCAGCATGGCGTGCGGTCCTTGCCCGTCACGCTTGGCCCCGATGTGGCCGCCCGCGTGGCCTGCACCGTGATGGGGTTGGCGCAGGCTTTGGTGATTGCGCTGCTCTTGGTCTGGGGCAGGCCTTGGCACGCGCTGGCCGTCACCGCTCTGCTTTTGGGCCAGTTCTGGGCGATGAAAACCCTGCTGTCCGACCCCAAGGGCAAAGCGCCTTGGTACAACGCCACCGGCATCGCCATGTATGTCAGCGGCATGATGATCACCGCCTTCGCCATTCGCACCCTGGGGGTTTTCCCATGAAGCATTTGTCATGGCTGTCGATTGTGCGGCTGGGTCTGGTGCAACTGTGTCTGGGCGCGATTGTGGTGCTGACCACATCGACGCTGAACCGGTTGGCGGTGGTGGAGTTCTCGTTGCCTGCGGTGCTGCCGGGGCTGCTGGTGGGTCTGCACTATGCCATTCAGATCACCCGGCCCAATTGGGGTTTTCAATCAGACAGCGGCGGCAACCGGACCCGGTTCATCATTCTGGGCATGTTGGCGCTGGGGTTGGGCGGGTTTCTGGCGGCGCTGGGGCTGGTGGTGATGGATGGGGCCTATTGGCTGGGGCTGACCATTTCAATTGCGGCCTACGCGCTGATCGGGGTTGGGGTGGGGGCGTCTGGCACATCTCTGCTGGCGCTGCTGGCCACCACCACGCATCCGCGCCGGCGGGCGGCTGCGGCCACGATCACCTGGCTGATGATGATCTTTGGCATCGCGGTGACGGCAACGGTGGTGGGCAAGCTTCTGGATCCCTATTCCCCGGCGCTGTTGCTGGAACTGGTGGCCGGGGTCGGGGCGCTGGCGGTGGCTGTAACCACGCTGGCGATCTGGGGGATTGAGGCGCGGCACACCGCAACCGCGCCGCAAGCCGAGCCGCAATCCTTCCGGCAAGGCATGGCCGAGATCTGGGCCGAACCCCGTGCGCGCCATTTCACGCTGTTCATCTTCTTGTCGATGGTCGCCTATTTCATGCAGGAACTGATCCTGGAACCCTATGCCGGTCTTGCCTTTGGCTTCACCCCCGGCCAATCGACGCAGCTTTCGGGCGCGCAGAATGGCGGGGTGTTTGTCGGCATGTTGACGGTGGGCATCGCCGCCACCGGCCTGCGGATCGGGTCGCTGCGGCTTTGGGTGATGCTGGGCTGCGCCGGGTCGGCTGCGGTTCTGCTGCTGATTGCGCTGCTGGGGCAGATGGCGCAGGGGGCGGCGCTGTTGCAGCCCGCAACAATCGCGCTGGGTCTGTTCAACGGGGTGTTTGCGGTCGCAGCCATCGGGTCGATGATGGCCTTGGCGGGCGAAGGCCGGGGCGCGCGTGAGGGCACGCGGATGGGCCTTTGGGGCGCATCGCAGGCGATTGCGGCGGGGGTTGGCGGGCTGTTTGGCGCCGCCGCCGTCGATCTGGCGCGGCAGTTGACCGACACGGCCACCGCCTTCGGGCTGGTCTTTGTGGTCGAAGCCGCCTTGTTCACCGCCGCCGCCGTGATGGCCGCGCGCATCATTGATGGCGGCCGCCAACCGGATTTGGCGCGCATGGTTCCGGGGGAATAGCATGACTTATGATGTGATCGTGATCGGTGGCGGCCCCTGCGGCGCGACGGCGGCCAATGATCTGGCGCGGGCCGGAGTGTCGGTGGCCTTTCTCGACCGCGCGGGCCGGATCAAGCCCTGCGGCGGTGCCATTCCGCCCCGCCTGATTGCGGATTTCGCGATCCCCGCCAGCCAGATCGTGGCGCAAATTCAGACCGCCCGGATGATTTCGCCCACACAGCGCCGCGTCGATATTCCAATCGAAAACGGCTTTGTCGGCATGGTGGACCGCGAACATTTCGACGACTTCCTGCGTCAGCGTGCTGTGGGCAACGGGGCCGTGGCCCTGACCGGCACCTATCTGCGGCTGGAACGCGATGCGGCGGGCACCCATGTTGTCTACCGCGACAAGGCCAGTGGGGCCGAGTTGCGCCAACAGACCCGGCTGGTGATCGGGGCCGATGGCGCGCGGTCAAACGTCGCGAAGACCGAAGTGCCGGGCGGCGACAAGATCCCCTATGTCATTGCCTATCATGAGATTATCAAGGCCCCGCCTGCCAATTCCCAATACGACCCCACCCGCTGCGATGTGATTTACGACGGCAAGATCAGCCCCGATTTCTACGGCTGGGTCTTTCCGCACGGCGGTCAGGTCAGCGTCGGCATGGGCACCGGGATTGACGGGGTGGACCTGAAGCAAGCCACTGCCGATCTGCGTGCGGCGGCGGGCCTGACCCATTGCGAAACCATCCGGCGGGAGGGCGCGCCGATTCCGCTGCGCCCGATGGACCGCTGGGACAACGGCCGCGACGTGGTGCTGGCGGGCGATGCGGCGGGGGTGGTGGCACCATCCTCGGGTGAGGGGATTTACTATGCCATGGTCGGAGGCCGCGTGGCCGCCACTGCGGCGCAGGCGGTTCTGGCTTCGGGCAATCCGGCCAAGCTGCGGCTGGCTCGCAAACTGTTCATGAAAGAACATGGCACCGTGTTCAAGGTGCTGCGGTCGATGCAGGACGCCTATTACAAATCCGACGAACGCCGCGAACGTTTTGTCAGCCTGTGCCACGATGTCGATGTGCAAAAACTGACGTTTGAGGCCTATATGAACAAGAAACTGGTTTCCGCCCGGCCTTTCGCCCATCTGAAGATCGGCATAAAGAACGTGGCACATCTGCTGGGCTTTGTGCGACCGGAACACGTATGACCGTTATGATCCCTGCCTTTGTGAACGGCATGCTGCAACCGGTGGAAAAGCTGGCCGTGCATCAGCAGGGCTTGCGGCATCTGGCGGTGTCGGTCTTCGTGCTGGACGGCGATGCGATCTTGATGCAACGCCGCGCCTTGGGCAAATATCACACGCCGGGCCTGTGGACCAACACCTGCTGCACCCATCCTGCCTGGGGTGAAGACCCCGCCTCCTGTGCCACCCGCCGCTTGCGCGAAGAGTTGGGGGTGGTGGGGCTGAACCTGCAACCGGCGGGGCAGATCGAGTATCGCGCCGATGTTGGCAACGGGTTGACCGAGCATGAATTGGTGGATGTTTTCATCGCGCAGGCCAGCCGCAGTCTGGCCATGGCGCTGAACCCCGATGAGGTGATGCAGACCCGTTGGCTGGGGCGCGCCGAGTTGATCGCGCAGGTTCAAGACCAACCCGGCCTGTTCACGCCATGGCTGCGGATTTATCTTGAGGCGGGCGTGGGACAGGTGGTTCCGGCCTAAGGCCTTGCAGATCGTTGCGGTGGGGTGTCTCATGATTTGGGAAATGCGCCAGCCGGGGTTGGCGGAAAGGAACACATGATCCGTCACATCGTCGCCCTGCGCTTCAAGGCTGGCACAACCGCGCAGGCCAAGTCCGCGATTTACGCCGATCTGGCCGCCCTGCAGACCCATATCCCCGGCATTCTGGCCTTTCACGCCGGGCCGAATGTGACCGTCGAGCCGCTGTCGCGCGGCTTTGATGATCTGTTCTGGTTTGATTTCCGCGATGCGGCGGTGCGGGATGCCTATCTGGTCCACCCGGCGCATCAGGCCGCCGGGGCGCGGATCGTGGCGGCGACCGAAGGCGGGGTGGATGGGGTGTTCGTGTTTGACATCGCCTGCCCGTGACCCCCGAAGATCGCGCCTTTTTGGCTGACTTGTTTGACGCCGCTGTGCGTGCCGCCGACCCGCGTGCGGCCTTGGCGGCGCATCTGCCCGCGCGGCCAAAGGGCCGGGTGGTGGTGATCGGTGCGGGCAAGGGGGCGGCGCAACTGGCTGCGGCGTTTGAAGATTTGTGGGACGGCCCGCTGTCGGGCGTGGTTGTCACCCGCTATGGCTATGGCTGCGCGACGCGGGCCATTTCGGTGCTGGAGGCGGCGCATCCGGTGCCGGACATGGCCGGGCTGGCAGCATCGGCGGCGCTGTTTGACGCGGTGCGGGGCCTTACGGCGGAGGATCTGGTGGTGGCGCTGATTTGTGGCGGTGGGTCGGCCCTGCTGCCCTGTCCGCCGGGCGATCTGACGTTGGCGGATGAGGCCGGGCTGAACCGCGCCTTGCTGGCCTCGGGTGCGCCGATTTCGGTGATGAACGCGATTCGCAAGCAGGTGTCGGGGATCAAGGGCGGGCGGCTGGCGCTGGCCTGCCATCCGGCGCGGGTGGTATCGCTGGTGGTGTCGGATGTGCCGGGCGATGATCCGGCGCAGGTGGCCTCTGGCCCGACAGTGCCGGACGCGGTGACGCGGGCGCAGGCGCGGGCGATGGTGGCGGCCTGGCGGATTGATTTGCCAGAGCGGGTGGCGAACTGGCTGGCGGACGATGTGGGCTGCGCGCCGGGGCCGGATGATCCAGCGTTTGCCGGACATGAGGTGCGGGTGATCGCCTCGGCCCGTCTGTCGCTGGAGGCGGCGGCGGCGCGGTCGAGGGTGCCGGCGGTGATCCTGTCGGATGCGATCGAAGGTGAGGCGCGCGATGTGGGCCGCGTCCATGCCGCGATTGCCCGCGAGGTGGCTCTGCGGGGGCGGCCGTTCGCGCGGCCTGTGGTGATACTGTCGGGCGGCGAGACCACGGTGACTTTGCGGGGCAAGGGCCGGGGCGGGCGGAATTCCGAGTTTCTGCTGGCGCTGGCCTTGGCCGCCGAGGGGGTGGAATTCGCGGCGCTGGCGGCGGATACAGACGGGATCGACGGGTCCGAGAGCAACGCCGGGGCCTTTGCCGATGGGGGGTCCATGGCGCGGCTGCGGGCGCTGGGGACGGACCCTGCGGCGCTGCTTGCTGGCAATGATGCCTACTCGGCGTTTCAGGCTTTGGGCGATCTGTTCGCGCCGGGGCCGACAGGGACCAACGTCAACGATTTTCGGGCGATTTTGATCCGCTAGGGCGGTCCCGAGTTGGGACCTTTTGAGACATGTTTGTTTTCAATACCTTAGGGTAGCGAAATTCAGGAAATCTTAACGATTGTTCTCAATCCCGGCTCTGCTCTGCGCGTTGCCTTTGCCCCATGGGTGTGCAATTCAAGGGGATCATGCGAAAGATCGTCAGTCTTCTGTCCGCTCCAGCCAACCCGGTGACGTTGAAAGACATCGCCAGCGCCGTTGGGGTTTCCGCGGCCACGGTGTCACGCGTGCTGGCCTTTGACGCCACCCTGTCGGTCAGCGACAAAACCCGGCAGTCGATCATCGAGACGGCCGAAGCGCTGAACTATGAATCGCCGCGCCAGCGCAAACGCGCGACCTCGACCGAGGGCAAGATCGCGCTGGTGCATTTTCTGCGACCCAAGGAAGAGTTGAGCGATCCTTATTACGTTGCCTTGCGTCTGGGGATTGAGCGCCGCTGTGCCGAGCGGCAGTTGGAATATGTGAAGGCCTATCAGACCGACGCTTTTCCCGATGCCAAAATCCTGCGCGACACGGCGGGGGTGATCGTGATCGGCTGGCATTCGCCGGAAGAAGAGGCGTGGTTGCACGCCCATTCCCGCGCGATCGTTTTCGCCGATTTCACCCCGCAGAACGGCAGCATTGATTCGGTTACCAGTGATCTGGACGCGGCAACGCTGGAGCTTCTGGAAACGCTGGCGGTGACGGGATACCGCCGCATCGGCTTTGCCGGCTGGACCGACCGACTGGCGCGGGGCGATCTGGAACGGCCGGAAAAGCGCTATCTCGCCTATGCGGACTGGATGCAAAAGCGCGGCTGGTTTGACCCCGAACTGTGCCAGTTGGGGCAGAATACCGAGGAAAGCGGCTATGAATTGGCGCTGCGCCTGCTGACCGGGCCGATGCGTCCGGATGTGCTGGTGACGGCGAATGACAACATGGCGGTGGGGGCCTACCGCGCCATTCACAAGCTGGGGTTGAAGGTGCCGACCGAGGTTGCGGTCGCCAGTTTCAATGACATTTCGGTTGCCCGATTCATGAACCCGCCGCTGACCACGGTGCGGCTGCCTGCCGAGGAAATCGGCGCAACGGCGGTCGATATGCTGCTGGAGCAATTGGCCGGGCGTGCGCTTGCCAAGCGGGTGGTGCTGGAAAGCCGGATCATCTGGCGCGGCAGCACGCTGGCTCCGCTGCTCTAAGTCTTTGACGTTTCAACAGGTTATCCTGGCTTAGTAAATTTTTACTAAATTTGTTGCCGGACGGGATTCTGTTCGCTAACCTTGCCTCAGAGAGCGGCAAAAGCTGCCTCGACGGATAGGGAGGACGTCATGCGTTTCAATGCACCGCTTTTGCGGAATGTGGCCGGTATGGCCACCGGGATCAGCTTGCTGGCATTGTCGGCGGCTTGGGCCGAGGATGTAACGGTCTGGTGCTGGGCACCGGAATTCAACGGTGCCGCGATGAACGAGGCGATTGCCCGCTACACCGCCGCCAATCCCGATGTGAAGATCACGGTCGTCGATTTCGCCAAGGCTGATCTGGAGCAAAAGCTGCAGACCCAACTGGCATCGGGCACCACCGAAGGCCTGCCGGACATCGTTCTGATCGAAGATTATGGCGCACAGAAATACCTGTTGTCTTTCCCCGGCGCGTTTGAAGCTTTGACCGACAAGGTCGATTACAGCAAATTCGCGGACTACAAGGTGGCGCTGGCCACGGTGGAGGGTCAGACCTATTCGCTGCCCTTCGACTCTGGCGCGACGGGGCTGTTCTACCGCACCGACCTGTTGGCCGAAGCAGGCTACAAGGCCGAGGATCTGGCCGACATCACCTGGGATCAGCTGATCGAGATCGGCAAAGCGGTCAAGGCCAAGACCGGCAAGCCGCTGCTGTCGATTGACATGAACGACGCGGGTGCGATGCGCATCATGCTGCAATCGGCGGGATCTTGGTATTTCAACGCCGACGGCACCGCCAATATCAAGGACAACGCCGTGTTCAAGGCGGCGCTGACCACTTGGGTCAAGATGCTGCAAACCCCTGATCTGTATAAGCAAGTCTCGGGCTGGGGCGATTACACCGGTGCCTTCAACAACGGCGATGTGGCCGGCGTGTTCACCGGCGTGTGGATGACCGGCGGCATCAAGGGCAACAACATGTCGGGTAAATGGGGCGTGGCCCCCACGCCGAAACTCGACGGGGTCGAGGGCGCGGGCCATGCCTCAAACCTTGGCGGCTCCAGCTGGTATGTGCTGTCTTCGGCCCCGGCCAAAGACAGGGCCATCGACTTCCTGAACACGGTCTGGGCTGGCGACGCCGATTTCTATCAGAAGATTCTGGTGGAGCAGGGTGCCTTTGCCGCCTATCTTCCGGCGCGCGATGGCGAGGCCTATTCGGCATCGGATGACTATTTTGGGGGTCAGTCGGTCTGGGCCAACTTCTCGGACTGGCAAGCGGCCATTCCGGGCGTGAACTATGGCATCTTCACCAACGAGGCCGATGCTGCCGTTGCGGCGCAGCTGCCGGGTCTGGTGGCGGGCGGGTCGATTGACGACGCGATAGCCGCGATCGACGCGCAAGTGGCGCAGCAGATCCAGTAACCACGCACTCACCCCGCCGGGCCGGTGGTCTGGCGGGGTTTGACGCCCCTTCAGCGTTGTTGCCTCACGGCGGGAGAGATCATGGCCAAGCCCCCAAACCCTGACCGCGGCAACAGGACCGGCTGGGCCTTCATTGCCCCCGCCATGGTGCTGTTGGGCCTGTTCATGGCCTATCCGATCCTGTGGTCCCTGTGGATGAGCTTTCAGACCGGCAAGGGGCTGAACCACAAATTCGGTGGTTTGGCGAACATCACGCGGTTGACCCAGGATCCGGTTTTCCTGCACGCGCTTGGCAACACCATGATCTTTCTGGTCATTCAGGTGCCGGTGATGATCGTGCTGGCCTTGGTGTTTGCCGTGCTGCTGAACAACCCCAGACTGCGCGGGCGCGCGGTTTTGCGCACGGCCATTTTCCTGCCTTGCGTCACCTCCCTGGTGGCCTATTCGGTGCTGTTCAAGTCGATGTTCGCGCTGGACGGGGTGGTCAATGACACGCTGATGTTCTTGCACATCATCAACGAACCGATTGGCTGGATGTTTGATCCGTTCTGGGCCAAGACCTTGATCATCATGGCCATTACATGGCGATGGACCGGGTATAACATGGTGTTCTACCTGGCAGCGCTGCAGAACATCGACCCCTCGATCTATGAGGCGGCCCGGATCGACGGCGTGCCTGCACGGGCAAGGTTCTTCAAGATCACCTTGCCGATGTTGAAGCCGGTGATCTTGTTCACCACGGTTTTGTCCACCATCGGCACGCTGCAACTGTTTGACGAGGTCAACACCATCACCGCCTCGGCCGGGGTCGGGGGTGCGCCTGCGGACAGCACGCTGACGCTGTCGTTGTATATCTACAACCTGACCTTCCGCTTCATGCCGTCGTTTGGCTATGCGGCGACGGTGTCCTGGGTGATCGTGATCCTGGTGGGCCTGCTGACCTGGCTGCAATTCCAAGTGGCGAAGGAGCGGAAATGAACCTTGTTTCGCTTCTCTCGCGGGTTGCCGTGCAGGCGGCGCTGTGGCTTGCCGCCTTCATCTCGGTGTTTCCGTTTTACTGGATGATCGTCGGGGCCACCAACACCGCCAATGACATCACCGGGGGCAAGGTCAGTTTCGGCTCGGCCCTGTTTGACAACATCGCCAAGTTCTTTGAACTGGTGGACGTGCCACGGGTGTTCTTCAACTCGTTCTTTGTGGCGATTTCCGGCACGGTGCTGACGCTGATTGTGGCGTCGATGGCGGGCTACGGGTTTGAAATGTTCCGCTCGCGCAACCGCGACTACATTTTTGGCGGGCTGCTGTTGATGCTGTCGGTGCCTTTTGCCGCAATGATGATCCCGCTGTTCGTGATGTTTTCCAGCGCGGGGTTGATGAACACTTATCTGGCCATTCTTCTGCCCGGCGTGGCGTCGATCTTCATGATCTTCTACTTCCGCCAGAACACCAAGGCCTTCCCGACAGAGCTGCGCGACGCGGCCCGGATGGACGGGCTGAAGGAGTGGCAGATTTTCCTGTTCATCTACATGCCGGTGATGCGGTCCACCTATGCGGCGGCGATGATCATCGTGTTCATGACCAACTGGAACGCCTATCTTTGGCCGCTGATCGTGCTGCAAACCAACGAGATGAAGACGATCACGCTGGTCGTGGCGTCCTTGGCCTCGGCCTATACCCCCGATTACGGGCTGATCATGGTGGCCAATGTTCTGGCCACACTTCCGACCGTTCTGGTCTTTTTCCTTCTCCAGCGTCGCTTTGTCGAAGGCATGCTGGGCGGCGTCAAATAGGAGTTTCCATGCCGATTATCACCGAATTCAACGACGGCTGGATGTTTGACGGGGCAGAGGTGCGGCTGCCGCACAACGCGGTCGATTTGCCGTTTTCCTATTTCGATGAAACCACTTACCAGCGGGTCTTCATCTATGAAAAGACCTTTGCACCCGCGCCCGATTGGGTGGGGCAAGAGATGTCCTTGCGCTTTGACGGCGCGATGGCGAATGCCAAGGTGTTCCTGAACGGCGTGCAGATTGCCGCCCATCCCGATGGCTACACCCCGTTCGAGGCGCGGCTGTCGGGGCTGCTGTCGGGGCCGAACAGCCTGCGCGTGGTGATAGACGGCGCGGAAAACCCGGCCATTCCACCCTTTGGCGGCGCGATTGATTACCTGACCTATGCCGGGATTTACCGCGATGTCTGGCTGGTGAAATCCGCCCCGGTGGCGATTGGCCTGACCAAGATCGAGACGCCCGACGTGTTGGCCGATGTCAAATCGGTGACGGTGGCAGTGCGGCTGCGCAACCCACAAGGGCTTGATCTGTCCGGGGAAATCAAGGCTGTGTTGCGCGATGGCGCAGGCGCCGTTGTGGCGCAGACTGCGGCCAAGGTGACGGGCGATCAGGTCACGCTGACCATGGGTGACCTGCGTGGCATCGCATTGTGGGACCTATCAGCACCGCATCTTTACTCTGTCGATCTGACCCTGACGACACCCCACGGCAGCGATAGCACAAGCACGACCTTCGGGTTCCGTGCCGCCGAATTCACCGCCGATGGCTTCCTGC
>JBIHZO010000417.1:0-3395 GCA_044231405.1 Cypionkella sp.
TGTCGCCGGATGGCCAATGCCACGCCTTTGATCATCGCGCCCAAGGCACGGTGTTCGGGTCGGGTGCCGGAGCGGTGGTGTTGCGGCGTGCGGTGGATGCGGTGCGCGATGGCGATCATATTTGGGCGATCCTGAAGGGGTCGGCTGTCAACAATGACGGGGCGGCGAAGGCTGGTTATTTGGCCCCTTCGGTCGATGGGCAGGCCAAGTGCATTGCCGAGGCGCAGGCGGTGGCGGGTGTTGCGGCGGCGGATGTGTCCTATGTGGAATGCCACGGGACGGGGACCTATCTGGGCGATCCGATTGAAGTGGCGGCGCTGACTCAGGCGTTTCGCGAAACCACGGATGCTGTGGGGTCGTGCCGGATCGGGTCGGTCAAAACCAACATCGGGCATCTGGACACGGCTGCGGGCGTGGCCAGCCTGATCAAGGTGGCGCTGTCGCTCCATCATCGCCAACTGCCGCCCAGTCTGGGCTATGAGGCCCCGAATCCGTCGATTGATTTTGCCAGCAGCCCGTTTGCGGTGAATGATCGACTGGTGGATTGGGTCAGCGCGGGTCCACGCCGGGCGGGGGTGAACAGCTTGGGCGTTGGCGGCACGAACGCGCATGTCGTGCTGCAGGAGGCTCCGGTTCGGGCGGCGTCCGAGGCCAGCCTTTGGCCGTTTCAGCCCTTGGTGCTTTCGGCCAAATCGCGCGGCGCGCTGGATGAGGGGGCAAAGCGGTTGGCGGCGCATCTGCGCAGCCACCCCGAGCAGGATCTGGCCGATGTGGCCTTTACGCTGAAGGAAGGCCGCCGGGCGTTTGAACGGCGGCGCGTTCTGGTGGCCGGGTCGCATGACGAAGCGGCCAACCTGCTGGAGGGGGGCGATCCGCGGCGGGTGTTCAGTCACGACTTCTTGGGGGACAACCCCGAGGTGGTGTTCATGTTCCCTGGCGGCGGCGCGCAATACGCGGGCATGGCGCGGGACCTGTACGAAACCGAACCGGTGTTCGCCGATTGGATGGACCGGGGGCTGGCGGTTTTGCAGCCCAAGCTGGACTATGACATTCGGGCGCTGTGGTTGCCCGAACCGGGGGCCGAGGCGGCGGCGGACGCGCGGTTGAAACGCCCCTCGGTGCAACTGCCGCTGATCATGATCACCGAATACGCATTGGCGCAGTTGTTCCAAAGTTGGGGCGTTATGCCATCGGCTTTGGTCGGTCATTCGATGGGTGAAAACACGGCGGCTTGTCTTGCGGGGGTGATGTCTTTTGAGGATTGCATCGGTCTGGTGCATCTGCGCGGCACGCTTTTTGACACGATTGCGCCGGGGGGCATGCTTTCGGTGCCGCTGGATGAGGCGGCGTTGCGGCCGATGCTGACCGGTGATCTGGACATTGCCTCGGTCAATGCGCCGGGGTTGTGCGTGGTGTCGGGGCCGGATGCGGCCTTGCAGGAACTGGCGCGGGTGCTGGCGGCGCAGGACGTGGACTGCGTGCGGATTGCGATCGATATCGCGGCGCACAGCCGGATGCTGGAGCCGACCCTGGCGCGGTTCGGGGCGTATCTGCGGGGCATTGAACTGCATGCGCCGACGTTGCCGATCATCTCGAATGCGTCGGGTGTGGCGCTGACCGAGGCTCAGGCGACCAACCCCGACCATTGGGTGCAGCACCTGCGCAATACGGTGAACTTTCAGGCTTGCATGGCGACGCTGATGGCGGAACCGGGGCGGGTTTATCTGGAAATGGGGCCGGGGCGGGCGCTGTCTTCGCTGGCGCAGGCGAATGGTGTGGCCAGTGGACAGGTGATCGCGGCGCTGCGGCATCCGGAACAGAAGATGGCCGATGATGCGTGGCACATCGGGGCGATTGCACGGCTGTGGGCTTGTGGCGTAGCAGTGGATTGGGAACCGATCTGGGGCGGCGCGCGGCGCAACCGTGTGGCGCTGCCGGGTTATGCGTTTCAGCGCAAACCCTATTTCATCGAACCGGGCACGGCGGTGGTTGATGCGCAAGCGCTGCCTGCCCGGATTGAAGATATGGCTGAGTGGGGCTGGAAACCGCATTGGCGACCCAGCAGCGCTGGCATGGACGTTGATTTCGACCTTGCGGATGCACCGCGTCAAAGCTGGTTGATCTTCACCGATGCCGAGGGCTTGGGCGCGAGTTGTGCCGCGCGGTTGCAGTCTGCTGGGCACCGGGTGACAACGGTGCGCGCTGGCGATGGCTTTGGTCGTGATGGCGCGGGCGGCTATGTGTTGGCACCCGACCGCGGCCGCGAAGGCTATGACCTGTTGATCCGCGATCTGGTGGCGCAGGGGCAGGCCCCGACCCGCATCGCGCATTTCTTTCTGGCTACGGGACGCGAGACGTTCCGTCCGGGCAGCAGCTTTTTCCACCGCAATCTGGAACAAGGGTTTTACAGCCTGATGTTTCTCGCCCAAGCCATGGCCGAGGAAAATCTGCCGCGTCCGATCCACATGACAGTGGTGACGACTGGGGCCGCGCAGGTGCGCGCCGAGCCGCTGCGATATCCCGAAAAAGCGACCGTTCTTGGCCCGTTGCGGGTGATTCCGCACGAGTTGCCGGGGGTGACTGTGACCTCGCTTGACGTGGTTTTGCCAGTGGCTCGCAAAGGCTTGGAGGCGCTGGCGGGTCAGGTGCTGGAGGATTTGCTGGCGGACCCCAAAACGGGGGTTTTGGCCCTGCGAGGAGAACGCCGGTTTGAATTGGGGCTGAAACCGGTGACCTTGCCCGAGGCGGAATTTGTTTTGCCCCATGGTGCGCATGTGCTGATCACCGGTGGCTTTGGTGGCATCGGGCTGACCATTGCCGAAGATATGATCCGCCGCTTTGGAGCGCAGATCACGTTGATTGCACGGCGAAACTTGCCGGATCGGGGCGCTTGGGGCCGATATCTTTTGGCGCATGATCCGGCTGATCCGATTTCGCGTCGGATCCTTGCGGTGCAGCGGCTGGAGGCGTTGGGCGGTCAGGTTTTCGTGGCCCCGGCCGATGTCTGCAACATGGAAGACATGCGGACAGCAGTGGCCATCGGGGTGCAGCGTTTTGGTCCGGTGCGGGCGGTGATCCACGCGGCGGGGGTGGTGGATGATGGCCCCATGATGATCAAGACCCCGGCGCAGGTCGAGGATGTGTTTGCACCCAAACTGCATGGCACCTTGGTGCTGGACAGGCTGTTCCCAGATGGATCGGTTGATCTGATGGTGCTGTTTGCATCAACATCCACAGTGACGGGGCCTGTGGGGCAGATCGACTATGTGGCGGCGAATGAATTCCTGAATGCCTTTGCCAGATCGCGGGCAGGGGGCAAGACGCGGGTTCTGGCGTTGAACTGGGGGATCTGGACCGGGGTCGGCATGGCCGCCAAGGCTTTGGCCGACCGCACC
>JBIHZO010000419.1:0-3393 GCA_044231405.1 Cypionkella sp.
GTGTAAAGAAAAAGTTGATATGCGGTGATTGACATTTTACCCTCAGAACAACCCGCCCAACAGGTCGAGTTCTGCTGCATTGTTCCATGCCCCACCATCAAGCGAAAGCACCTGCAACTCGGCGGCGGGTTCTTTTCGCAATTTGCCGGAGTGGGCACCGTCAAGGTCCAGATAATGCAGCAAGTTGTGGGTGGATCGGAACCCCGCAGCGGCATAAAGCGGCGCGTTTCCGAACAACAACAGGTGGCTGGCGCGGGACTGGCGCGCCTCGTTGATCGCGGAGTGCAGCAGTCTGGTGGCCAGCCCTTTGCCGCGATGGTTGGGATCAGTCGCCACATCGCCCAATGTCGCGACGTGGACCAGTTGCCCGCCCAAGCGCATGGCCCTGAACTGCAGCGCCATGTGAGCAAGGATCGCACCACCCTCGCGGATCAACAGGCGCAAATGATGACGCGTGCGGAAATAGCTCCGTCCTCCGAAGTCAGTGGTAAAGCTGCGGTGCAAAAGGTCGGCAATCTGTGCCTCGTCCACCGCAGAAAGATCGTTTTCTAATATCCGTTCACATTCATTCGGCAGGATCAACCGACCGTCCGCAGCCAGCGACCAGAAGGGGTTCATGGCCACTTCCCATACGTGACCATCAAGGTCCACCCAATAGCCAGAATACCCACCCCAAAACACCCTTTGCGGGGGCTTCAAGGCCTGCGCCCCTGCGGCAAGGGCGGCGGCGTAAGCTGCGTCCACTTCGGCCTCGGTGGCAAAATTCTGCGCCAGCGTGATCGCGCCTGTCCCTAACCTGGCACCGGGGCGGCCCTGATCATCGGCCAATGCCTCGCGTCCGAACAAACCGAGGACTGCACCATGCATCTGGTAAAATGCCACTCCTTCGGTACCGGAATGCTGTGACCACCCCAAGCGAGCGTAAAAGGCACGCGCAGCGGCCAGATTGGCGACGCCAAGAGTAATCAGGGTTATGCGCTGCGGGGTCATGAAATGATCCTTGATGTGCCGTTTTCTTCATCAATGACAAACGTTTGAGCACGGTCACCAAGACTGTCAAACAACGCGGGTTCCGTGCCTGTCATCAACGCTTGCGAGCCCAAAGCACACAGTTCGTCATAAAGCGAGGCGCGGCGGGCAGCGTCCAGATGCGCCGCAACCTCGTCCAGCAACAGGATCGGCGCGGCCCCAAGATCGGCAGCCAAGGCTCTGGCATTGGCTAGGATCAGACTGATCAGCAGGGCCTTTTGTTCGCCGGTTGAGCATTGCTCGGCTGGAACGGCTTTGGCGATATAGATCGCAGACATATCCGCGCGATGCGGCCCGATCAAGGTGCGGCCAGCGGCCAAATCGCGGCGGCGGTTTTCCGACAATGCCGGGCCAAGATCTGCCGGATCAACCTCCCCTTCCGGCCCAGTCAGGCTTAGGTCGGCACGGGGAAAGGCAGTGTCAACGCCCTCTTGTGCCGCAGCCAAACGGGCCAGTGCGGCTTGGCGGTTGGCAGTGATCTGCGCGCCAGTGGTGGCCATTCTGGATTCCAGCACCGCGTACCAATGCGCATCGGTCACATTGTCTTTCAGCAAGCGGTTGCGGTCACGCATGGCCTTTTCGTAGGTCAGAACCGCTTCGGCATGGTCGGGGGCAAAGGACAAGGTCATGCGGTCCAGAAACCGGCGGCGACCCTCTGCAGCCTCTGTCCACAGCCTGTCCATCGCAGGCACCAGCCACAAAACGCGCATAATCCGGCCCAGACTGGTCTGGGTGGCGGCTTTGCCATCGACCCGGACAGTGCGACTCTCACCGCCCTCGGCCCAGGTTTCCACCTGATGATTGGCTCCCAATCCGCGCACATCGGCGCTGACCTTCCAGCCCAACGACTCAGGTTTGCGCGCAATGTCATCTGCCCCGGCGCGGCGTAATCCCCGCCCCGGCGACAGCAGCGACACCGCTTCCAGCACATTGGTTTTGCCCGCGCCATTGGGGCCCACAATCGCAACGGGACGCCCATCAAACGCCAAGCGCGCCGCTTTGTGGCTGCGGAAATGGGACAAGGTCAGCGTGGTTATGGCAAGCCCACTCACGCTTTTCCCTTTCTTTTTGATCAAAAAATTCCGGGGCAGGGGAGGAAACCCCAAGCCCCCAGTTACACGCGCATCGGCATGACGACATAGACCGCAGACATATCATTGCCTTCGCGCATCAGGGTCGGGTCGCCAGACGAGTTGAACATGAACACCGCATTCTCGCGGTCGACCTGAGACGCGATTTCCAGCAAGTACTTGGCGTTGAAGCCGATTTCCAGTCGTTCGTCTGAGTATGCGACGGCCAGCTCTTCCTCGGCGGCACCTGAATCAGGAGCATTCACTGACAGGATCAGACGATCTTCGTCCAGCGACAGCTTCACCGCGCGCGAGCGTTCCGACGACACAGTTGCCACGCGGTCCACCGCTTTGGCAAATTCGCTGGCATCCACTTCCAGCCGGCGGGTGTTGCCAGTTGGAATAACACGAGTGTAGTCGGGGAAAGTTCCGTCGATGACCTTTGAGGTCAGTGTGATCAGTGGCGTGGCAAAGCGAACCTTCGTTTCGGAAACCGAAACCGCAATCATCGCTTCATCATCGTCCAGCAACTTCTTCAATTCGTTTACCGTCTTACGCGGCACGATCACGCCGGGCATGCCCTGCGCGCCTTCGGGCAGCGGAGCGTCAATGCGAGCCAGGCGGTGCCCGTCGGTAGCCACGCAGCGCAGGACCGCGCCGACGTCGCCTGTGGACACATGCATGTAGACGCCGTTCAGATAATAACGGGTTTCTTCCGTGGAAATCGCGAACTTCGCCTTGTCGAACAGGCGGCGCAACACCGGGGCAGGGGCTGAGAAGTTTGACGAATACTCAGAGGTCGCCATGACTGGAAAGTCTTCGCGCGGCAAGGTCGCCAAACTGAAGGTCGACCGCCCAGCAGCGATGGTGAGGCGGCCCGAAGCCGCGTCTTCGGTCAAGGCCACCAGCGACCCATCGGGCAGCTTGCGGATGATTTCATGCAGCATCACCGCCGAAACCGTGGTGGCCCCGGCGCGTTCGACCATTGCGGGGGCGCGATCAACCACTTCGATATCCAGATCGGTGGCCCTGAAGGACACCGTGTCACCTTCGGCTTCGATCAGCACGTTGGCCAGAATGGGAATGGTGTTGCGGCGTTCGACAACCGACTGGGCCTGAGCCAGCGCCTTCAAAAGCGTGCCGCGTTCGATACTGATCTTCATGGTCCATTCCCCTTGCCGGCACCCCCTGCGGGGACGTCGAAACTACCCGGTTTTTCCCGGTTCACAAGCATTTTCGGGACTTTGAAAGCGTTTCCGGGGCAGGTCAACCCCGGTGAGGCCCGTTTAAGCCT
>JBIHZO010000418.1:0-3393 GCA_044231405.1 Cypionkella sp.
CGGGGGCACCATCGGCACCGCAGGCGGTGAGGGTCAGCAGGGTCAGGATCAAGAGCGGCTTCATGGTGGTCCTTCAGTAACGATGTGTCAGCGTAAAGCCTTGGTCTGTCAAACCAGGCGACATGTGGCAGGCGGCGAGAAGCAGAATGGCGCAAAGCAGAATGCGGGCGGTATGGGGCATGGACCCTCCTGGGCTGCCTTAGCCTAGCAAGGTTTTCCAACGCGTCACTTGCTCGGCCACACGGGTGGGCGAGGTTCCGCCGTAGGACATGCGGCTGCGCACGGAATTTTCAACGCCCAGCACAGAGTAAACCTCTTGGGTGATGCCGTCGTGAACCGATCTCATCTCTGTGATCGACAGGTCCGGCAGGTCGCAGCCCTTGGATTCGGCCATGGCGACCAGCGTTCCGGTGATGTGATGCGCCTCGCGGAACGGCAGGTTGAGGGCGCGCACCAGCCAATCGGCAAGATCTGTGGCGGTGGAAAAACCGCTGGCCGCCGATTGGGCCAGCACGTCGCGGTTGGCCGACATGTCGCTGACCATGCCGGTCATCGCGGCCAGCGCCAGCATCAGCGTGTCAGCGGCGTCAAAGACCTGCTCTTTGTCTTCTTGCATGTCCTTGGAATAGGTCAGCGCCAGACCCTTCATGATGGTGAACAGGGCCACGGTTGCGCCCAAGATGCGCCCCAGTTTGGCGCGCAACAGTTCGGCGGCATCGGGGTTCTTCTTTTGCGGCATGATGCTGCTGCCGGTGGTCCATTTGTCCGACAGTTTGACGAAGCGGAATTGGGCCGACGACCAGATCACCAACTCTTCCGCGAACCGCGAAAGGTGCATGGCGCAGATGCTGGAGGCGCTTAGAAACTCCAACGCGAAATCGCGGTCGGACACAGAATCGAGACTGTTGGCGGTGGGACGGTCAAAGCCCAGGGCGCTTGCGGTCATGTGGCGGTCGATGGGGAACGAGGTTCCGGCCAAGGCGGCGGCCCCCAGCGGGCATTCGTTCATCCGGCGGCGCGCGTCTTCAAAACGGGATTTGTCGCGCGCCAGCATTTCCACATAGGCCAGCATGTGGTGGCCCCATGTCACCGGCTGTGCGGTTTGCAGATGGGTGAAGCCGGGCATCACCCAGTCGGCCCCCGCCTCGGCCTGCGCCAGAAAGGCACGCATCAGGGCAGTCAGGCCCATGATCGCCGCGTCGCATTGATCGCGCACCCAGAGGCGGAAATCGACCGCAACCTGATCATTGCGCGACCGCGCCGTGTGCAGCCGGCCCGCAGGGGCACCGATGATGTCCTTCAACCGGCTTTCGACATTCATATGAATGTCCTCCAGCGCGGTCGAAAAGACGAAATTCCCAGCCTCGATCTCTGACAACACCGTGAGCAGGCCTTCCCCGATGGCCTCTGCGTCACTAGAAGTCAGGATACCCGTCGCGGCCAACATGGCGGCATGGGCGCGAGAGCCTGCGATGTCTTGCGCGTAAAGCCGTTTGTCAAAGCCGATCGAGGCGTTGATGGCGGTCATGATCGCGTCAGGACCAGAGGCAAAGCGTCCGCCCCACATCTGGTTGGCGGAATTTTCGGGTTTGGTCATGGAAGGGCCTTCGACATGATGCGCAAGATTCTGTTGGTGGTCCTGTATACGGCCTTTGCTTTTTCCGCAAATGCAGGGGGGCTTGAAGGGTTGCTGATCGACGACATGAAGAAGCTGTCGCAGTCAGAGCCCCTTGCTTTGCCCGAGGCGGTCTTGCTGGACGGGGCTGAGGCAGAGCGTTCATTGGCCGAATACAAGGGCAAATGGGTGGTGCTGAATTTCTGGGCGACATGGTGCGCGCCCTGCCGGGCCGAAATGCCGTCGCTGGACCGCTTGGCCGCGGCGATGCCCGAAATCGCTGTGGTGCCAGTGGCGACGGGGCGCAACGCGGTGGTGCAGATCGAAAAGTTTTATGCCGAGGCGGGGGTGGTCAACCTGCCGGTGCTGCGCGATCCGAAATCGGAACTTGCGCGGGCCATGGGGGTGTTGGGGTTACCAGTCACGGTGATTCTGAACCCCGAAGGCCAGGAAGTGGCGCGGCTGATCGGTGACGCGGAATGGGATTCGGTGGCGGCACAGGCGGTGTTGCGGGCGATGATTGCCGGGTAAGGGCCTATCACCCACCACGCGGTTGCATGCGCCCGTGCCAGTCGCAACTGGTCAAATGGTCGTTCACCATGCCCACCGCCTGCATGAAGGCGTAGGTGATCGTCGGCCCGCAGAACTTGAACCCTTCGGATTTGAGCGATTTTGACATCGCGACCGAAAGCGCGGTCTGGCTTTGCGCCTGCCCCCTGTTTTCCAGCTGGTTGGTCAACGGCACTCCGCCCACCTGATTCCACAGATAGTTGGAAAACCCCTGCTGGCCTTCAATCCGCAGATAGGCGCGGGCGCCGGAAATGGTGGCCTCTATCTTGCCGCGATGGCGGATTATCCCGGTGTCGCCCAGCAGGCGCAGCACCTCTGCCTCGCCCCATTCTGCAATGATTTCAGGGCGAAAGCCCGCAAACGCCGCACGAAAAGTTTCGCGTCTGCGCAGGATGGTGATCCAGGTCAACCCGGCCTGAAAACCTTCAAGAACAAGACATTCCCACAGGGTGCGGCTGTCATATTCGGGGCGACCCCACTCCGTATCATGGTAAGCGACATACAAAGGATCCGTGCCGCACCAAAGGCAGCGATTCTGGGTTTCCATGTCACGGCCTTCGATGGTTCGAATTCGAACATTTACCCGCTCTTTACGCTTGTGGCCACAGTTTGTTCGCAGTCAGGCAGGGGCCGCCGGACACAGGACAAGGAGGTGGCGCGATGTTGCCGGAACGCAAAAAGCCGCGGGTCGAAGGGCTGGCGGGCTTGGGCAGCCCTTTGGGCGTTGCCATTTCGGAAGGGGATCGGGCCACCATGTCGATGGTGCGAACGGCGATTGACACCAAGCGGCTGCGGCTGGCCTATCAGCCAGTGGTGCTGACGCGCGACACCGATCGGTTGGCGTTTCATGAGGGTTTGATCCGGGTGCTGGACCCAGGCGGCCGGGTGATTCCCGCCAAGGATTTCATGAGTGCCGTCGAAAGCCACGAGATGGGTCGGGAAATTGACTGTGCCGCGTTGGAAATGGGGATGGCGGCGTTGGCCCGGCATCCGGGCCTGCGAATCTCGATCAACATGTCGGCGCGGTCCATCGGCTATCCGCGCTGGACCCGGGTGCTGCGGCAAGGGTTGTCGGTGTCCCCCACGATTGGAGAGCGGCTGATTCTGGAGATCACCGAAAGTTCGGCCATGCTGGTGCCGGAAATCGTGGTGGCCTTCATGGACGATTTGCAGCGCGAAGGCATCGCTTTTGCCTTGGATGATTTTGG
>JBIHZO010000420.1:0-3384 GCA_044231405.1 Cypionkella sp.
ATCTGGAACGCTTTGTCGCCACCTGCCGCCATATCAAGGTCCAGACGATCTCACAAAGCACCTCCGTTCTGCACGCAGGTGCGCGGGATTGTTCGCTACAGCGCCGTTATCAAGAGCTGGTCGAAGAGGTTCCAGCGCCGCATCTGCCCCTGATCTGCGCCAAGGGCTGCCGGACGCCCTCGCCTATGCCCGCCGCGCTTTGCACCGCCGCCTTTGCCTTCAACGACATAGGTCAACCTGTGACCGAAGCAGTCGGTGCATTCATCATCACCCAACCCATGCTTTCAACTCTGCTTTTCTTCCGGGGCGACTGTGACTTCACCCGCTGCGCCATCCGTTGTCTTGAGACTTTCCCCGCCTTTGGCACCACGGAGGACCGGGCGATTTTCAACGCCCACGGCGGTGGTTGCATCCCTGAACGGTCCGGTGCCACACTCAGCCGCCGCGGTTTCGTTTCGAACTGCGGCAGCATGGTGTCCTTGCGCGCAAAGGTCTGCTGGGGAGCTTGGCCAAACCAATCGCAGCCCACTGCCGTTCCTTTCACCTTGTGTCGCCACAGGTTGCCGGCATCGCGCGCGATGCGGTCGTTCCGATGGCGCGGTTCAGCCCGGGTGTCGTGGCCGACGATGAACTCGCAGACCTGAACGACAATCCCGTCACTCCACCCCATGGTCCGCACGACTTTGGTGTCCAGCCGCACGCCCTTGGCCTCGTGACAATAGCGTAAAGCCGATCGCAGGTTGTTTTCGCTGCGAAAGCCCTCGGCGATGAGGGTTTCCAGAGCAATTGCCCATCAGCCGCCGCACTGCCCAGTCAAACGACAGCGGGATATGCACGTCAGTCTTGCGCGCGCATCGAGGGTTCTGCTGCGCGCCAGGCGGGATCATCGCTAGCCGGGTCAAGGGTTTGGGTGATCGGGTTCGTCTGATGGTTAGGGGCGCGCGGCCCCCCTCCCCGGTTGGTCAGTCCAGAATGGTCAAAGTGCCGGTGTCGCCATTGACCCGCAGCCGCCTGCCGCGTCTGATCTTGGCGCTTGCGGTGCCGGATCTCGTGACAGCGGGCAGTCCGTATGCGCGGCACACCAGCGCCGCATCCACGGATCCGGTCATCAGCACGTCATCGGCGCCCAATTCCACCACCCGCCGCACCAGTTTCTGGATCTCAGCGTCCGGGCGGAACAGTTCGGGTTCGATACCCATCACCAATCTGACGATGGCCTGATCCGGGATCGTCGCAAACGCGCCTTTCACAAAGCCGAAGAAATCCAGACAGGCGGCGTGGCCGAGGCTGAGAAAGTCGAAATGGCACTGTCAGGTCTTGTAGATCAACGCGATCAGCTTTTTGTTGGACTCGAAGACCGAATTGGTGTTGTCCAGCCCGCGGCCTTCCTTGAGCGTCGCAACAGGTCAACCGTGATCCGTTCCAACACCCCGGCGCGGTTGCGCGACAGAACGCGATTGGGCGATTTCCGCTGCAGGACCACCGTTTCGATGCCCGCCCGGTTCAGCAGTTGCGCGAGGCCAGCGGTTTGTTGGTCTTCACCGCCATGACCGCGCAGCAGATCGGCTTTGATGACCCATCCTGTTTCAGTTGGATTTTTCCACGGAATTTCCAAGTCTCGCCAAGCACGCATCGTCACAGATTTGATGCTTGAGGATCGGACCCAGTGGCGCCGTTGTTCAGGCGGCACTGCCCATCCGGGCACGGATCGTCACGGCGGTCTTTGTGTAATGTTCAGCCAGAAGGCGCACAGCAGCGTCTGCGTCACGCGCCAGCACGGCATCGGCCAGCGCACTGTGTTCGCCTTGAACGTCGCGCCCGGTAGAGGTTTTCGTGCCGTTCAAAACCGGAATGCGGTAGCGTTCGGTGGCCGCATAAAGCCGCTCAAAGAATTCCAGCCGCCATGGTGACCGGCACGCCGAAAGCAGGGCGCGGTGAAAGGCATAGTGGCGCTGTTCAATGTCCCAGACGTCGACTGCGCTGGCTGCCGCGCGGTCCACTTGCAGCTTCAGCGCGTAAAGCGTTGCCACGATGGTTGCCGACCAATCATCATCTCCGTATTGGATCGACAAGCGCAGGGCATCACTTTCCAGCAGGATGCGGGTGCTGATGGCATCTTGCATTTCGTCCACCGAAAGCGGGGCGACGCGAAAGCCGCGCAGCGCCTCGGCCAACACCAATCTCTCGACCTGCAGCCGACTGAGCGCCTCGCGCAGAGGGGAAAACCCCATGTTATAGCGGGCGCTGAGATCGGCCATGCGCAAAGGTTGACCCGCTGTCAGCACGCCTTTGATAATGTCGCGCCGGATGGCGAGATAGGCTTTTTCGGACAGCGTCATTCGGGGCGTCTCCTGCTATGCTTCCTTATGGCGCGGCACTGGTGATCTTGCAATTTCCATATTTTCGAAAATCTGTCTTGCTTTCGATTATGCTGCCCCTCATGCTTTGTGAGCACCCAAAAAGGAGTTTGGCGATGACCCGAGCCCATGAGAACCACCGCGAAGACGTTGTCGGGCGGGCCAATGTGGAGGACACGCCGGAGCTCTTGGCCTATTACGACGACCTTGCGAAGTTTGACGCAGGCGCTTTGTGGACGGTGGCCAACAAGATTGAACCCTGGCAGCCGAAATCGCAATCGGTACCGGTGGTGTGGCGATATAAGGACCTGCGCGAGCATGTCTTGCGGTCGGTGCAGTTGGTATCGCCCGAAAAGGCTGGCCGGCGGGTGATATACCTGAACAATCCGGGGCGGCAGGATGTGTCTGCGGCGGTGGGCTGGCTTTATGCCGGTTTGCAAGTGATGAACCCCGGCGAAAAAGCCGGCGCGCACCGCCACTCCGCCAGCGCGGTGCGGTTCATCATGGAGGGCAGTGGGGCCTATACGGTGGTGGATGGCCACAAGATGACCTTGGGGCGCAACGATTTTGTGCTGACGCCGAACGGCACCTGGCACGAACATGCAGTGGAACCGGATGGCACGCCCTGTATCTGGCAAGACGGTCTGGACATTCCCTTTGTCAACGCGATGGAGGCGAATTTTTATGAGGTACATCCAAATGGCACCGAACCCGTAGCCTTTCCGGTCGATGACATGACCAAAACCTGGGGCAACCCCGGCCTGCGCCCGACGGCGGATTGGTCCAAGCCCTACAGTCCGATGTTCAAATATGAATGGGCACCGACCTATGCCTCCTTGCAAAGATACGCGAGCAGCCATGACGGGTCTGCCTTTGATGGCATCTTGCTCGAGTATGTGAACCCGGTGACCAACGGCCCGGTGATGCCGACCATGGGGGCCTCGATGCAAATGCTGCGCCCGGGCGAGCATACGCGCGCGCACCGCCACACCGGCAGCTATCTTTATCACTGCGCCAAGGGGGCGGG
>JBIHZO010000071.1:0-11130 GCA_044231405.1 Cypionkella sp.
AAGATGATGCGGGTGCACCGTACGGCGATCGAGGATGGCATGTACCCGGACGCGGTGGATTACTCCACCATGTCGTTCTGAAAGGGCGGGCGGGGGCTGCGACCCCTGCCCCTGTTGCATGGCTTTTGGCCCCTTTTTACTGCTGGCCCTGCTGGAGGGAACGGTCACGGCGGCGGTGCTGGCGCTGACTGCCGTTGGCCTGTCATTGGTGTTTGGCGTCATGCGCGTGGTCAACGTCGCGCATGGCGAATTCTTCATGCTGGGCGCGGTTTTGGCGTGGTTTGTGACGCAAAACATCGGCGGTCCGCCTGCGGTGGGATTCATCGCGGCGCTGGTGATCGCGCCGCTGGTGGTGGCTTCGGTCGCGGCTGTGGCGGATTGGGCGGTGCTGAAGCGGCTGCATTATGACCCCGAGGCGACCATCGTGGCGACCATCGGCCTGTTGTATATCCTGCAACAGACCGCGCTGACGCTGTACGGGCCCGAGGCGCGTCCGGTGCAGGCGCCGTTCACTTGGCGGATCCAGACGCCGTGGTTTGGCTATTCCGGCTACAAGCTGTTCGTCGTTGCGGCGGCGGCGGTGATTTTGGCGGGCATCTGGGCGCTGATGACGCGCAGCCGCGCCGGGTTGATTATGCGGGCAACGCAGGTGGACCGGCAGACGGCGCAGGCTTTTGGCATCAACGTCGACCGGGTTTATGCCGGGGTTTTCGCGCTGGGTGCTGGCCTGGCAGCAGTTGCGGCGGTGCTGGTGGTGCCGATCCAGCAGGCACATTACCTGATGGGGGGCGATCCATTGTTGCTGTCGTTCATCGTGGTGATCATCGGCGGGCTTGGATCCCTGCGCGGGACTTTGGTGGCGGCGCTGGTGATCGGATTGGGGGATGGGGTGATTTCAATGTTCTTTTCCCCCACTCTGGCGAAGATCATCGCGACGCTGCTGGTGGCGCTGGTGCTGGTGTTCCGCCCGCAAGGCCTGTTCGGGGCAAAAGCATGAGCGTCTCTGGCAAGGTTTGGGCGCTGCATCTGGCGGTGTTACTGGCGCTTTTGGTGGCGCAATTCACCCTGCCGCCCTATCACGCCAACAATCTGGCGCGGATCATGGTGCTGGCGGTGTTCGCCATGGGGTATAATATCTCTTTTGGTTACACAGGGTTGCTGTCTCTGGGCCATGCGCTGTTCTTTGCGGCTGGCATGTACGGAGCGGGGTTGGCGGTGTGGCAGGTGGAGTGGACTTTGTTCCCGGCGCTGGCGATGGGCTTGATGGCCGGGGGTATTGTGGCGGGGGCCGTAGGGCTGCTGGCGTTGCGCACGGCGGGGGTCAGCTTCATGATCGTGACCCTGATGTTCGCCCAGGCCGGCTATCTGATCATCCTGTATTTTGGCCGCTACACCGGCGGGGATGAGGGTTTTGTGGTGGAGGCGGTGGGGCGCCAGGCCTTTGGCCATGATCTGGCACATGACGGGCCGCGCGCGGTGGCGGCGTGTGTTCTGTTTGGTGCGGGGCTGCTGGCCAAAGTGGCGCTGGTAAGGTCGCCCTTTGGCCGGGTGATGGTGGCGATGCGGGAAAACGAAGAGCGCAGCCGGATGCTTGGCTATGATCCGTTCCGGGTGAAATTGATCGTGATGGTGATCTCGGGCGTTTACGCGGGGGCGGCGGGAGCGGCCTATGGCGTGCTGTTCGGCTATGTCGGCGCGAACTTTGCCGGGGTGCAGTATTCGATCTTGCCGATGCTGTATGTGCTTCTGGGCGGGGCCGGGGTGGTTCTGGGGCCGCTGCTGGGGGCCGCCGCAATGTTCTATCTGATTGATTTTGCGTCCAGCGTGACCTCGGCGCATTTGCTGGTGGTGGGGGTGGCCTTGGTGCTGCTGGTGCTGTTCGCACCGCGTGGCCTGCTGGGCATGGTGCGGGAACGGTGGCTGCCATGGCTGCCGTGATCTTGCAGGCGACTGGATTGGCGCGTGCCTTTGGCGGGTTGCGCGCTGTGGATGGGGTGGATTTTGATCTGCTTCAGGGCGAGATTCAGGCTCTGATCGGCCCGAATGGCGCGGGAAAGACCACCTTTGTCAGCCTTTTGTCGGGGCGGATCGCGCCAGATGCCGGTGTGATCAAGCTGGAGGGGCGTGACATCACCACCCTGCCAGCCCATGCACGGGTGCGGCTGGGGGTCGCCTATACGTTCCAGATCACTTCGATCTATCCGCGCCTGTCGGTGTTCGACAATGTGGCGCTGGCGGCACAATCGCGGGGCGCGCAGGACTTGAAGACGGCTGTGGCCGAGGTGCTGCAGCGGGTCGGTCTGCTGGACCGGACCGATCAGGAAGCCGGAACGCTGTCCTATGGCCATCAACGGTTGCTGGAGGTGGCGATGGGGCTGGCTTTGTCGCCTCGCGTGTTGATCCTGGACGAGCCCACCCAGGGGCTGGCGGCGGGCGAGATTGACGATTTTGTCGCCCTGATCCGATCCTTGGTGCCGCAAACCTCGGTGCTGTTGATCGAGCACAACATGGAGGTAGTGATGGATCTGGCCGACCGCATCACGGTGTTGAACCATGGGCAGGTTCTGGCAAGGGGCACTCCGGCCGAAATACGCGCCAACCGGACCGTGCAGGCGGCCTATCTGGGGAGCGAAGATGCTGCGGCTTGACGGGGTGACGGCGGGCTATGGCGCGGTGACGGTGTTGCGCGGGCTGTCGTTTCAGGCGGCGGCAGGGGAAGTGACTTGCGTGATGGGGCGCAACGGGGTCGGCAAATCGACCCTGCTGAAGTGCATCATGGGATTGGTTCCGGCGCAGGCGGGCGTGGTGGCCCTGGACGGTTTGGCCGTGCAGGGTCTGCCCGTGCATGAAGTGCCACGGCTGGGGATTGCCTATGTGCCGCAAGGTCGGCGGCTGTTTGGTCCGCTGACGGTAGCGGAAAACATCGAGATTGGACTGATGACCCGGAACAAGGGTGCGGCGGTGCGCGACCGGGTGCTGGACCTGTTCCCCCGGCTGCGCGAGCGGTTGGGGCAGGTTTCGGCCACGCTTTCGGGGGGCGAACAGCAGATGCTGGCGATTGCACGGGCGCTGTGTCTTGAGCCGAAGGTGCTGCTGCTGGACGAGCCGACCGAGGGTTTGCAGCCGTCGATGATCGCGCTGATCCGCGATGTGGTGGTGGGACTGCGGTCGACAGGGGTGGCGACGGTGTTGGTTGAGCAACGGGTAACGGCGGTGCTGGGCATGGCCGACCGGGTGGCGTTTGTGGACCATGGCCATGTGGCCGAGGTGGTGTCTTGCGCGGGACTGCGGGCGGATGCGCCGCAGTTCGCGCGCTATGTGGGGGTTTAGATGGCGGGTCTTGTGGCAGGCGTGGATGTGGGTGGCACCTTCACCGATCTGATGATCCTTGATCCGGCGACAGGTGATGTGCGGCTGGCCAAAGTGCCGACAACTTTGCCCAATCAGGCGGGCGGTGTGCTTGCGGCGTTTGATGCGGCGGGGGCTGATCTGGCCGAGGTTGACCTGATAGTGCATGGCACGACGACGACGACCAATGCGGTGCTGGAACGCGCCTTGTGCAAGACCGGGCTGATCACCACGGCCGGTTTCCGCGATGTGCTGGAACTGGGGCGGCGGACGCGGCCCAACGCCTATGGCATGACAGGCCGCTTTGTGCCGATCATCCCGCGCGATTTGCGGCTGGAGGTGCCCGAGCGAATGGACGCCATGGGCCGAACAGTGACTGTTTTGGATGAAAATGCGCTGCGCGTGGCGGTGCAATCCCTGGCCGATGCGGGCTGTGAGAGTCTGGTGATCCACTTCCTGCACGCCTATGCCAATCCGGCACATGAGTTGCGGGCGGCAGAGGTGGCGCGCGAAATCTGGCCGACGCCCTACATCACGATGGGTCATTCGCTGCTGTCTGAAAGCCGCGAGTTTGAGCGGGGGGTGACGGCAGCGGTGAATGCGTCGGTGCAGC
The DNA here is from genome assembly GCA_044231405.1 of Cypionkella sp. Lineage (GTDB taxonomy): Bacteria > Pseudomonadota > Alphaproteobacteria > Rhodobacterales > Rhodobacteraceae > Cypionkella. Next base: position 3,962 of record JBIHZO010000071.1, read on the forward strand.
CGTTGTTGGAGCGCTATGTCGCGCGGCTGGCAGGTGAATTGCGCGCCCGCGGCTATGCGCGCGATCTGTTGGTGATGAATGGCAATGGCGGCATGGTGGCGGCAGACAAGGTCAGCCGAGAGGCGGTGAAAACCGTGATGTCGGGACCGGCTTCCGGCGTGATGGCGGCAGTCGCAACCGGGCGGCGGGCCGGAATGGCAAACCTGCTGACCTACGATATGGGCGGCACCTCGACCGATGTGGCGATGATCCGGGGCGGTAAGGCTCCGGTTTCGAATGAGATCGAGGTGGAATATGCCATGCCGATCCATGTGCCGATGGTCGATGTGCGCACGGTCGGCGCGGGCGGAGGGTCGATTGCGCGGGTGGATGCGGGCGGGATGCTTCGGGTTGGACCGGAAAGCGCGGGGTCCACGCCGGGGCCGATCTGTTATGGGCGGGGCGGCACCCGGGTGACGATTTCCGACGCCAATCTGCTGCTGGGGCGGTTGCCTGCGGCACGGTTCGGGCAGGCGGCGGACGCGGCGCGGCTGGCCATGGCCGAGCAGATCGGCGCGCCCTTGGGCCTGTCGGTCGAACAAGCGGCCGAGGCGGTTCTGCGCATCGCCAACACCCATATGGCCGGAGCGATCCGCATGGTTTCCATCTCGATGGGCGCCGATCCGCGTGATTTCGCTCTGTTTGCCTTTGGCGGTGCGGGGCCGTTGCATGCGGTGGCTTTGGCGCGCGAACTGGCCATACCGCGTGTGCTGATTCCGGCGCGGCCGGGGATTACCAATGCTTTGGGCTGTGTGGTGGCCGACCTGCGGCACGATTTTGTACGCACCTTGAACCGACCATTGGACGTGGTGGACATGGCGGCGGTACATGGCGTGTTGGCAGAACAAGAGGCCGAAGGGCAACGGCTGATTGCCGCCGAAAAAATCACGCTGATGGCCGTTGAGGCCGAATATTCCGCCGATATGCAGTTCGTCGGCCAGACCCATCTGCTGCGGGTGCCATTGCCGCATGCCTCGCCCACGCGCGCCGAAATGCAGGCGCTGTTTGAGACCGCCTATCACGCCCGTTTCCGTGTCGACCTGCCCAACATCCGCGCCAATCTGGTGAACCTGAACGTGTCCGTCACCGGGAGGCGGCCAGAGCTGGATCTGGGTCGGCTTATTGATCCTGCGGGCCGTTTGGAGATTGCTTCCGTGAAGGACGAGCGCCCTGTATGGTTTGGAGAATGGGTCGATGTGCCGGTTTACTGGCGCGACCATCTGCCGTTGGATCTGGCGCTTCTTGGCCCTGCCATCATTGAGCAGATGGACACAACGACGCTGGTGGAGCCGGGCTGTCTGGTGACCTCGGACGCCGACGGAAATCTCATCATCGAGGTGCAGCATGCTTGATCCCGTCACTTTGGCCGTCATCCAGGCGGGTTTGCAGCAGGTTTGCGACGAGATGGACCTGACCTTTTCCCGCGCCGCCTTCAGCCCGGTCATTGCCGAGGCCAATGATCGGTCGGACGGGATTTACGCTGCCGAGGATGGCTCGCTGATCGCGCAGGGGTCCAAGGGCCTGCCGGTCTTTGTCGGCGTGATGCAGTTTTCAACCCGCACCATCATCGCGCGCATCGCCAGTGGTGAGACGGCTGCACCGGAACCGGGTGACATTTACATCGTCAACGATCCCTATCTGGGCGGCACCCATCTGATGGACGTGCGCTTTGCGATGCCGTTCTGGCGGGATGGCAAGATTGCCTGCTGGCTGTCGAACACCGGGCATTGGCCGGACACCGGGGGCGCTGTGCCGGGTGGTTTTTCGGCCAGCGCGACGTCGGCGGAACAGGAAGGGCTGCGGCTGCCGCCCGTCAAACTGTTCAAACGCGGCGAGATCGACCGTGAAATCTGGCAGATCATTTGCAGCAATATCCGGGTGTCAGAGCAGAGGATCGGCGATGTGAAGGCGCAGGCAGGGGCTTTGCTGGTCGGCGCAGAGCGGCTGACAGGCCTGATGGACCGCTACGGCGATGCGGTGGTGTTTCAGGCGATCGGCGAAATGCGCGTGCTGGCGGCGCGGCAGATGCGCGCGATGGTGGCGCTGATTCCCGAGGGGTCTTACGCCGCGCGCGCCTATGTGGACAGCGACGGCGTGGTGAATGAACCATTGGTGATTGCGCTGACTGTGACGCGGGCGGGGGGCGATCTGACCTTCGATTTCGCGGGATCGTCGCTGCCCTGCATGGGGCCGATGAATTCGGTGCGCGCGACCACATTGTCGTCGGTTTACCTGGCGATGCGGCATATCTTCCCCGACGTGCCGATTTCTGCAGGGGCGTTTGAACCGCTGCATGTGACCGGAATCGCCGGAACCTTTCTGGATGCGCAATACCCGCGACCCGTGTCGGGTTGTGCCGCCGAAGTCAGCCAGCGCATTGCCGAAGCGGTGTTTGCGGCCTTGGTGCAGGCCCTGCCAGACCGTGTTACGGCGGCCCCGGCAGGCACTTCGGGCAACTTCGGACTGGGGGGCCACGACCCGGAAAAAGGCCGGGATTTCGTGATGTATCAGATCTCGGGTGGCGGGTATGGCGGCAATGCCGACCATGACGGGTTGTCCAACGGCTGCTCGACCATTGGCATTTCCAAAGCGCCGCCGGTCGAAATCATGGAGCAGAACTTCCCGGTTCTGTACCGCCGCTATGCGTTGCACGAAGGCTCGGGCGGGGCAGGGCAACATCGGGGCGGCTTTGGGCTGGATTACGAGATTGAACTGCTGCGGGGCAATGCGCGGGCGTCGTTTGTGATGGATCACGGGCGGACCGGGCCTCTGGGCGCGGCGGGCGGGATGGATGGCGCGGTGAACCGGGTGGAGGTGACGCGCGGCGGTGTTGTGATGGTGCCGGAGCATCTGTCCAAGGCGCAGGATATTGCGCTGCAACCCGGCGACCGGGTGCGGGTGCGCACGCCGGGCGGTGGCGGTTATGGCGATCCGGCTTTGCGCGACCCGGCGCTGACGGCCGAAGATGTGCGGTTGGGGCGGTATACGGCAGCGCAGTCCAAGGCTCTGTTCGGCCAATAGAGCCTGTTACGCCGCCTTGTGGCGCTTCCAGCCGATCAGATCAAGGAGGGGCGCATAATGTGCCGCCAAAGCGCGCAGGGTGGGGCCATCGACTCTGTCACAGCAATCCCACGCCTTGTTGGCAAGGCCAAGGATGCGCGGGGCCAGCATGGCGTCAAGCTGGATGTCATCGGTGGTGAATTCAGACCAGAAGCATCCCTCGACCCCGATGACGCGTTGGGCAATATCCTCGGCGCCGTTTGGCACCGGCAGCCAGTTGACCGTGTCTTCCAGCGCGATGAACGCAGCCCAGGCCGCACCCCAATCCGCGGGGTCACTGGTGTGCGCCATGTCGAAATAGGCGTGCTGCGCCGGGCACATGACCACGTCATGACCGCGGCGCGCGGCTTCTATCCCCGAGGCCTGACCCGTCCAGGAAAACAGAATCGCATTGTGGCCGATGCCACCATTCGCGCCCTTGGCCGCCTCTTCCCAAGCCGCCGGGCGGATGCCATGGCTGACCAGATAAGCTGCCAGCTTGGCCATCATCCAGCCTTGCACATCATCGCGGCCCCGCAGGCCTTCGCGGGCCTTGAGCGCGTTGACGGCGGGCGAGCCTTCCCACGCCCCATGAGGCAATTCATCACAGCCCAGATGCAGGATGCCGATGGGGAAAAGCGAGGCGATTTCCAAGGAAAGCGGCTCTAACAAGTCCCAGGTGTCTGGCATGGCCGGGTTGATGATGTTGTCGGAATAGCCCTGAACGCTGTGCTCTGCGCCGTTGTCGGCGGGGTCACGCAGGCCGGGAATGGCTTTGTTCAGCGCGAAAGCGTGGGCGGGAACTTCAATCTCGGGGAGAACCTGAATGTGCAGGGCGGCAGCATGGGCAAGCACGGTTTCCACATCGGCGCGGGAATAGCTGCCACCTGCGCGGATGCCGCCGCCAAAGACGCCGGGAACCAGCTCCCCTTCGCCCCGAAAGGCGGTTTTCTGCCACAGCTGGGGGGCGGTTTCGACTTGCAGGCGGAAGGATTCGTCATCGGCGAAATGCCAGTGAAAGCGGTTCAGCTTCAACAGAGCCATCAGGTCCAGCAACCGCAGGATGGTCGGAACCTGGAAGAAATGCCGCGCACAATCAAGGTGTTGACCACGCCATTCAAAGCGCGGTGCGTCGGTGATGGTACCGCAAGGCAATGCGCCATGGGTTTCGCGCAAGTTCAACAAGGTGATTGCGGCGTTGAACAGGCCGTGATCGGTCGCGGCGGCGATTTCCAGCGCATCGGCAGTGATCGTCAACCGATATGACTCGGCGGGCAGGTCATCGGACTGGATGAGCGTGGGGATCAGACCGGGACCGATCAGCGGCGGCAGATTAAGACGCGCAGCCAATGGGTTAAGGGCAGAAAAGGCCGGATGACCGGTTTGCAGAAGCGCAAATGGCAAAGTGCCGGGTGCGGGTTGCCAATCGGAAGGCTGCGGGATCAGGCGCAACTTGTCGCCGGGCAACGGCGGCGCCTTGCGAACGGTTTCACCGATCGCACCTGCCGGCAGGGAGGGCAGCGGGTGGGTTCTCGTGCCGACTCGCAAATAGGCTCCCAAGGGCAACCAAGCGCGGTTTCGGGGGACGAAGCCAAGCTCGGCATGGGTGAGGATCAGGCGGTTGGGAACGCCGGGCGCAAGATCTGGCAGTGCAACCTCGGTATAGCCCGCGACGGATTTGGTCAGACTGCCGCCCGACACAACGCGGGCCTTTGCCATCAGGGAAAAGCAGAAGGTTGGCTGGAAAAGTGCCGTGTCAGAGCCGATTTCAACGTGAATCTCGGGGCCGATGATGCGGGCGTCGAAGGTCAGGTTCATGGGTTCGGGTCCAGTCGCAGTTCGGCGATAAAGTCGTAAATGTCGGACCGGTAAAGACCCCGCGTAAATTCGATCGGGCGGCCCGAAGGCAAATAGCCGGTGCGGTCGATGCGCAGGACGGCGGCGCCTTCGGGCAGGTTCAGCAGACGGGCCTCCTGGCTGGGCAGGTTGACGGCGGTGATGCGCTGCACCGCGCGCGACGGTGCGCAACCTTTGGCCCGCAGCACATCATAAAGCGAGGTTTCAACCTCATCCGGGTCGGGCAGAATGTCTTGCGGCAGGGACGACCATTCCACCGCCATCGCGATGCCATCTGCGGAGCGCAGGCGTTCAATCCGCGCCACACGGTCGGCGGCAGACAGGCCCAGCGCGATCTGCTCATCCGGGATCGGCGCGAACAGGCCGCGATTCATGATACGGCTGGTGGGCGTTTTGCCGCGCTGGCGCATATATTCGGTGAAAGACACCAGCGTCGAAAGGTAATGTTCGAGTTTGGCACGCGGCGCGCGCACGAAGGTGCCGGCACCGCGCCGTTGTTCCAGAACGCCATCCTCGACCAGTTGCGCCACGGCCTTTCGGACGGTCACTCGGCTGACCTGAGCGATTTCCGCGAGTTCGCGTTCGGGTGGCAATTGGGTTTCGGGCTGCAACTCGCCAGTGCTGATAGCGGCAGAAATATAACGGTAAAGCTGTTCATAGCGCGGACCGCGGCCGGTGCGAAACCAAGCGTCTGGGTGGAACAAGGTGGCGCGGTCGTCCATGAGGCTCCCCATTGAATTGGTATTGTTGCTATAAGACCATCTTTGCCCTTGTTGCGCAATTGGCCTCTGCTTCTTCGGAAGAACAAGCGGCATTTCGGCGGAATACGAGATTCTTGCGTGATTGGTATTATATAGGTAGTCAAAATGGTTTTGTTTGGTATTGTTACTGCAACTGGAGATTCGGCACTGCCAAGAATGCCGGGCCCGTTGGGGAGACAACCGAATGACCGATTTGACCACAGCTTTGCCTGTAATCAAGGCGCGCCGGAAAGGCCTTTCGGAAAGCTGGTTTGCCTGGGCTTTGATCGCCCCGGCGCTGTTGTTCATCGCAGTGATTGTGGCTTGGCCCTTGCTGGAGACCATCCGGCTGTCGTTCACGGATGCGGATATGGGCAGCGAGAATTGGGTGGGTTTGGCCAATTATGAAAAACTGCTGTCCGGGGTAAAGTTCTTTGAGATCGTCGGGCGGACGTTCTTCTGGATGGTGCTGTCGGTGGGGCTGAAGTTGGTCGTGGGGCTGATCGGGGCGACCCTTTTGAACGCAGCGGTGCCGGGGCGGGCGATGTTTCGGATGATGATCATGCCGCCCTGGGTGATCCCGGTCGCGATTGGCTGCATCGGATGGCTTTGGTTGTACAACGGGCAGTTTGGGTTTCTGTCGGGGATGGCACAGCGGTTTGGCTTGCTGGATGGGCCGTTTGAGTTTCTGGCCTACAAGAATTCGGCGTTTTACGCGGCGATCGTGACGGATGTCTGGGTCGGCACACCGATGGTCAGCCTGTTTTTCCTTGCTGCGATGCAGGGAGTGAACCGCGATCTCTATGAGGCGGCTTGGGTCGACGGGGCCGGGCGGTGGTACCGGTTTCGGCGGATCACCATTCCGCAGATCATGCCGGTGATCGTGTCGATGGCGCTGCTTTCGGCGATCTGGACCTTCAACAGCTTTGAAATCATCTGGATTTTCACCCAAGGCGGGCCGCGTGGGGGCACAACCACGATGATCATTGACACCTACAAGACGGCCATCGGGAATTTTAAATTCGGTGAAGGTTCAGCCCGCGCGGTGATGATCGTGCTGATCCTGGGGGTGTTCAGCCTGCTGTATCTGAAGATCCTTGACCGAGTGAACAAGCATTACGGGGTGAAGTGACATGCTGATGGACCGCTACACCCTTCTGCAAAAGATCGGGATTTATTGTGCCATTGCGGTGTTCATGGCCTTTATCCTGCTGCCCTTCGTCGAGATGTTCCGCACCAGCCTGTCGCCGATGAGCCACCTGTTCCACGCCCCTTACGAAATCTGGAGCGACAGTTTCAGTTTCGACGCCTACTTCAAGATGTGGGATAAGGTGCCCTTGCTGGGCCGCTATATCTGGAACTCGATCTTCATTGCCAGTTCGGTGACGGCGATCACCATGATCTTTGTCATCCCTGCCGCCTATGCCTATGCGCGGCTGGATTTCCCGTTCAAGAACCTGTCGCTGGGGATATTCCTGTCGGTCAACATGTTCA
>JBIHZO010000421.1:0-3380 GCA_044231405.1 Cypionkella sp.
CGGATGGCATCCCAACCGACCGCCCCTATTTTGTCACCATCGGCACCATTGAGCCACGCAAGAATCACGCCCTGCTGCTGGACGTCTGGGACCGCCTTGGCCCCGACGCCCCGCGCCTATACATCATTGGTGGGCGCGGCTGGGCGGATGCCGTCACTTTCGCGCGGCTGGATCGCTTGCCGCAAACGGTGCAAGTGATGTCCGGTCTGCCTGATTCTGCCGTCGCCGCCGTCTTGCAAAACGCGCGCGCTTTGCTGTTTCCCAGCCTTGCCGAGGGCTTTGGCCTGCCCCCGGTGGAGGCCGCAGCAATGGGCGTTCCCGTTGTGGCGTCAAACCTTTCAGTCATCCGCGAACTTCTGGGGGACTTCGCAGTTTACCTTGACGTCACGGACAGTTACTCTTGGATGCAAACGATAAGGACGCTGGCAGACGCGTCACCAAAGACGATGGGGCGAAAAAAGGTAAACCCGCCAAATTGGGCGGATCATTTCAAGACCGTCTTAAGCGGGCTGTGATAGCTTGGCAAAAGATGGATGTTTGTGCAGCGGGTGGAAGAGTAAAGGTTGGGCGTTTTCTCTCGATATGTCCTGCGTCTGGCGCGCAAACGCTGGCGCATCCGCGCCTTCCGCAAGCGGAGGGAGCTGAGGTCTGTTATTGACCATACCCACCTGATTGCAAACGACAATATTCTGCTGTTTTCCACCCTGCGCAACGAAAGGGTGCGACTGCCTTATTTTCTGCGCTACTATCGCGATCTGGGGGTCAATCATTTCCTGATCGTGGACAACAACAGCGACGACGGATCACGCGAATACCTGCAATCGCAGCCCGACGTGTCGCTTTGGGCCACCGATCACAGCTACAAACGCTCACGCTTTGGCGTGGATTGGCTGAACTGGCTTCAGATGAAATACGGGCATGATCATTGGTGCCTTGTCGTCGATCCCGACGAGTTCTTTGTTTACCCGTTCTGTGACACGAGGCCCCTGCGGGCGTTGACCGATTGGTTGGATGCCAGCTCGATCAAGTCCTTTTCGGCTATGCTGCTGGATATGTATCCCAAGGGGCCATTTGACGTGCAGCCCTATGCCGAGGGCCAAGACCCGTTTGAGGTGGCGCCGTATTTCGACAGCGGAAACTACGTCATTCACCGCAACAAGAAATATGGCAACCTGTGGATCCAGGGCGGCCCCCGTGCGCGCATGTTCTTTCAAGACCTGCCCGAACGCGCGCCTGCGTTGAACAAGATCCCGCTGGTGAAGTGGAGCCGCGACTACGCCTATGTGTCGTCCACCCACATGCTGCTGCCGCGTGGGCTCAATCAGGTTTACGATGAATGGGGGGGTGAAAAGGCCTCTGGCTGCCTTCTGCATGCCAAGTTTCTGGATACCTTTGCCGTGAAGGCGGAGGAAGAAATGGAACGCCGCCAACACTATGCCAACAGCCACGAATACCACGCCTACCGCGCCGCCATCAGCACCCAGCCCGATCTGTGGTGCAAGTGGAGCGAGAAATATATCAACTGGCGTCAGCTTGAGATTCTGGGGTTGATGTCCAAAGGCAACTGGGCATGACGGTCGGTTTCGTCATGCTGTGCCATACCGCGCTGGACCGCGCGGCCCAGGTTGCGCGGCATTGGGCGGCGCGTGGTTGCCCTGTGGTGATCCACGTTGACAAGCGCGTGCGCCGCAAGGCCTTTGACGCGCTGGTCAAGGCGTTGGCCGATTTGTCCGACATCCGTTTTTCCGGCCGTCACGCGTGTGAATGGGGCACTTGGGGCATCGTTGCCGCCACGCAAGAGGCCAGTACCATCATCTTGCGCGATTTTCCCGCCGTGCGGCATGTCTATCTGGCCTCGGGTTCCTGCCTGCCCCTGCGCCCCATTGACGAAATGGTTGCCTATCTGGCCGAGCGTCCGCGCACCGATTTCATCGAATCTGTCACCACCGAAGATGTCGGTTGGACCATCGGCGGGCTGGACCTTGAACGCTTTACCCTGCGCTTTCCGTTTTCGTGGCGCAAACAGCGGCGGCTGTTTGATGGCTATGTGAAAGTTCAGCGTCGCCTGGGCTTCAAACGCCGGATCCCACCGGGCATCGTGCCGCATCTGGGCAGTCAATGGTGGTGCCTGACGCGCCAAACCCTTTCTGCCATTCTGGAAAACCCCGAGCGCCCTGAAATTGACCGCTATTTCCGCCGCGTGTGGATTCCCGACGAGTCCTACTTTCAAACGCTGGTCCGGCAGGTGTCATCCAATGTGGAGAGCCGCTCGCTGACCCTGTCGAAGTTCGATTTTCAGGGTAAGCCGCACATTTTTTATGATGATCACCTGCAACTCTTGCGTCGGTCGGACTGTTTTGTAGCGCGCAAAATGTGGCCGCACGCGGATCGGCTTTACAAGACCTTCCTGTCGGACGACGCGGGCAACCAAGTGGTCGCTGAACCAAACCCCGGCAAGATCGACCGCTTGTTCGCCAAAGCGGTGGAACGCCGCACCAAGGGCCGCGCGGGGCTGTACATGCAGTCGCGCCACCCCAACGAAGACTGGGAAAACGGCCGCACCGCTGCAGCCTATTCGGTGTTCGAAGGCTTCGCCGACCTCTTTGATAACTTTGGGATTTGGTTGGGCAAGGCCACCGGCACCCGCGTGCATGGCCATCTGTTTGCCACCGACCGCGTGCAGTTTGCGGGCGGCGAAAAGGTCTATAACGGCGCGATGTGCGACAGTGCCGAGATGCGTGACTACAACCCGACCTCGTTCCTGACCAATCTGATCTGGAACACCCGGGGCGAACGCCAGTGCTTTCAATTCGGCCCTGCCGACAATCAGGCCATGGCGCAATTCATCGCAGGTGATCCTAACGCGCAAATCTCTGTGATCTCAGGGGCTTGGGCAATTCCACTGTTCCATTCCAACCGGAACTTTTCCGACATCCGCAAAGAGGCCGCCCGCCTGCAGAAGGTTGAGGCTGAATTTCTGATCGAACTGCGCAAGCCGTGGGTCAAGGCCCGCATCCGAATCTGGACGCTCGCCGAATTCATTGAAAATCCGATGGAACCATTGCAGACCATCGTCGATGAAATCAGCCCCCGCGCCATGCGCCGGTTGACAGAGGCCCCGCGTCTGGCCGATCTGACCGGGTTTGGCCAGTTCCTGCAGAACCTGCGCAACCAAGGCATGCAGCCGGTGCTGATGGGCGATTTCCCGGCGGGCGATGACAGCCGCCCCTCGGCCTCGCGGCGTGGCCGCCCATATTTGGTGAAGTGAACCGTGGCGGATGTGAAGAAACCTTTTGTGATCATCACTTTGCCGCGCAGTGGATCATACCATCTGCGCGCCCTGCTGGACAGCGCGCCGGACGTTTCCGCTTTTGGCGAGA
>JBIHZO010000422.1:0-3374 GCA_044231405.1 Cypionkella sp.
TCCGCCAGACCCGGCGCACCGGTGCTGCGGTCTTTCGACAGCGCCAACCCGCCCGCATCAATCAGCGCGCTGTTCATTTCGGGGCGGTGGCCGATCACCGTCGCCAGCACCGAAACCGCAATATCATCCAACCTGTGCGAGCCGATTTCCGACTGGAACACATCGCCAAACATATAGACGCCACAGCGCATTTCAGTCAGCCCTTGCCACGACAGACCATGCGTCGCGGTGGGGGTGGACCCGACACTGACGACTGGGCAGGGCAGCCCCGCTGCGCGCAGTTGCAGGGCGGCGGTGACAGCAGACAGGCGTTCCGCCTCGGCCACCTGCTGAATATCGGTCAGCGTGCGGCCCTGGTAAGAGTTGCCGGCATGGGTCAGCACCCCTGCCAGCCGCAGCCCCGGCAATTCATGCAGCGATTGCCCCAGATCGACCACGGCAGGATCCCCCGCCAGCAACCCGGCACGGCGTTCGCCGGAATCCAGCTCGATTAGTACATCCAAGGTGACGCCCTCGGCATGCGCCCGCAGGCTAAGATCCCGCGCCACCGCCAGCTGATCGGTGATCAGCCCCAGCCTGACGCCGCGCTTGATCAGCGTGGCGATGCGCGGCATCTTTTCCGGCACCACGCTGACGGCATAGGTGATGTCATCAATGCCGTGATCCGCGAAATATTCGGCCTCTTTCAGGGTTGAAACCGTCACGCCGCCAAAGTTCCCGGCCAAAGCAATCCGCGCCACATCGATCGACTTCGCCGACTTCATATGCGGACGTAACTGCACGCCACTGTTGGCAAATCGGTCGGTCATCCGGGCAGCGTTACGCACAAGTCGTGATCGATCAAGGATCAGGCAGGGGGTTTCCAGAGTGGAAAGCAGGGTCATGGCAGGCTCCGTTCAAGGGCAAGGCCCGCGCGGGCGGCACGGCCTTGGCCATTTTAGCCAAACCCGGTCAGAGCCGCCAATGCAGCTTGCGCCTGCCCCGATGCAAGCCCGGCATCAGCCCCAGTTGGTGTCTTCTTCGGAGGGGATCAGCGCCCACAATTCTTCTGACACTTCCGGCAGCGGATCGCGTGACCGGATCAGCCGCACCTCGACCGGGATGTTCCAGCGTTCATCACCGGCAGGCACCAGAGAGCCATCGGCAAATTCACGGGTCAGATGGCTTGCGGGCAGCCAAGCGGTGCCACGGCCTTCCGAGCTCATCGCCTTCAGCACCGCCGCCATGTGCGACACGAACACCCGGCGCAAGTGTAAAGGTTCTGGTGAGGCGCTGATCATCTGATCCACCACCCGCCCGATGGCGGAGGTTTCGCTATAGGCCAGATAATGCACCGGATCATCTTCGGTGCCGGGCAACCGATCCACCGGCTGACCGGCGCTGTCGGGCAAAGTCACCGGCACCAGTTCATCGCGGAGCACCAGCTTGGAGATAAAATGTTCAAACGGCAGGTGCATCTGAATATCGGGATGGGTGTAGCTGATCAAGAAATGACAGTCGCCGCGTTGCAGCAGGTGAATGCAGTCGTGAAACTGGCTGGTATCCAGCCGCGTGTTGAAGGCGTGGCTGCGCAGTTCCAGCGACCGCAGCCAGCTGGGAAAGAAGTTCAGCGACAGGCTGTGTGTCGCGGCAAAGCGGATGGTATTGGCGGAAACATCGCCTATCCGCCGCGCCTCTTCCCGGCCCTGATACAAGCGACGCAGCACGTCTTCGGCCACCGGGCGAAAGCGTTCGCCCGACAGCGTCAGCGTGATTGGCTGGGTGGCGCGGTTGAAAAGCTGCGCGCCCACCCATTCCTCCAGGCTTTTGATCCGGCGGCTGAAGGCGGGCTGCGTGGTATAACGGGCCTGCGCCGAGCGCGAGAAATTGCGGGTATCAACAAGGCTGAGAAAGTCTTCAAGCCAGCGGCTTTCCATCCCGTCCGCCTCCTTTCATCGGTTGCGTCATCTGGTTCGGCGGGGCAGGGGCCTGATGCAAGGGCCGGTCTGCATGCCGCTGACGATGTCCCGGAACGGCGACACAATCAACCCGGCACACACAGCTGGCGAGGCGTCGCACCGGGAATGGGGCCATGCATCCGGCACATGGCCGCCACAGCTTTGATTGACCGCACGCCGTCAGCGCGGCAAACCTGTCTCAACGCAATGGAGCAGCCCGAATGACCCAGCCCGCAAATCAGATTGCAAGCCTTGATACCCCGGCGGTGCTGGTGGATCTGGACATCGTCCGGCGCAATATCGCGCGGTTTCAGTGCTACGCGAACAAGATCGGCATGGCAGTGCGGCCACATATCAAGACCCACAAACTGCCTCAGATCGCGCTGATGCAGCTTGAAGCGGGTGCGGTTGGCATCACCTGCCAGAAGATCTCGGAAGCCGCGGCGATGGTGGCGGCAGACAGCCGACTGAACGATGTGCTGATCACCTACAACATCCTTGGCGCGGAAAAGCTGGCGCATCTGCGGGAATTGGCGGGCAGGGTGCGGCTGACGGTGGTGGCGGACAATGCTGTGGTGATTGACCGGCTGTCCGCAGCTTTTGCCGACGCCCCGGTGCCGCTGCGGGTGTTGGTGGAATGCAACACCGGCGCGGATCGCTGCGGGGTGGGAACGCCGCGGGACGCCGCAGCCTTGGCCCGCAGGATTGCCGATGCGCCGGGGTTGCAGTTTCACGGCCTGATGACCAACCCGCCCGCCAATGGTGCCGCTGCAGTCCAAGCCTTCATGACGCAGGCCAAAGCGCTGACCGAGGCCGACGGGCTGGCGGTGACGGTGGTTTCCTCGGGTGGCACGCCGTCGATGATGCAGGCAGGCGAGGCCCCGGTTGCCACTGAGTACCGGCCCGGAACCTATGCTTATAACGACCGCTCGCTGGTGGCGCGCGGTGCCTGCGACTGGGACGATTGCGCGCTGACCGTGCTGGTAACGGTGGTATCGGTGCCAAGCGCCAACCGTGCCATTATCGACGCAGGCAGCAAAGCGCTGACCTCGGATCTGCTGGGGCTGACGGATTATGGACATGTGTTGGGGCGGCCTGACCTTGTGATTGACCAGTTGTCGGAGGAACATGGGCGGCTAATCAGCGCCGGGCCGATCGGGCTTGCGGTGGGCGACAAGCTGCGCGTCGTGCCGAACCATGCCTGCGTGGTCAGCAATCTGTTCGACGCGGTGCATGTGCTGGAACCGGGTAAGCCGGTTGCGGTCTGGCCGGTGGTGGCGCGTGGCAAGGTGACATAAGCCGCGCCCGGTTTGATTGCGGGCGCGGCCTATGCGTCAAAGCCCGTTGGCCTTGGCAATGAAATCCGACAGGTGCGGCACATAGTCTTCAGGGCCGTCGCCGCCCGTCGCCATTGCCAGCGCAAAGGAATTCTTCACC
>JBIHZO010000423.1:0-3365 GCA_044231405.1 Cypionkella sp.
CGCGTTCGTTCTGCAACAGGAAGAACTCCAGCTCGAATGCCCCCGCCGGATGCAGCCCCTCGGCCGCCAAGGCCTCCACCTGCCGCTGCAAGGCATGGCGCGGGTCAGAGGTCATTGGCGCGCCATCCAGATCAAAGACCACCATCAACACCTCGCCCCGCGCCGGGTTGGTGCCATGGATCGCCCGCAGCGTACCCGGCACCGGCCAGGCGCGCCGATCCCCATCGCCCTGATCCCAGATCAGCCCGGTTTCATGCACATCCTCGCCGCAGATATCGAGGCCCAGGATCGACACCGGCAAATGCCGACCCGATTTGAACATCCCCAGCAATTCATGCCGCCGGATGATCTTGCCGCGCCCGATGCCGTTGGCGTCGTGCAAGACGATGTCAAACGCCTCAATCAGCGGGTGGGCGGCAAGGAAAGCTTCGGCCTCGGCCACGGTGGAACCAGAGGGGCTGTGCGTATTGGTCATGTTTCAGGCTTTCTTGGGGTCAAACAACCCGGTCAGAACTTCGTCAAAGGCAGCGATCAAACGATCCACTTGCCGTTTCTTGGTGGCGGGGCTGATCAGCATCATGTTGTGAAACGGCGCAATCAGGCAGCCGCGATTCAAAAGCGCCACATGCAGCGCCGCCTCCACCTCGGGCTGATGCGCCGCCGCCGCCTCGGTGCCATTCTTCAATGGACCCGGCGCGCAGATGAATTCCACCCGCGCGCCCACCCGCACCACATGCCAAGGCGCGGCCACCCGGTCGATCACTGCCGCCAAACCATGCGACAACCGCTCGGCCAGCTTGTCCATATGGGCATAGGCCTTGGCGGTCATCACCTGATCCAGCGTCGCGCGCAGGCAAGCAAACTGCATCGGGTTGGCGGACAGGGTGGTGCCCATCCCCGAATGCCCCGCCGCCCGCGCTGCATTGACCGCAGCATACCGCCCCGCCACCGCATCACTCAGCCCCCAGACGGCGGTGGGCATCCCGCCCGCCACACATTTGCCAACCACAAAGATATCCGGCGTCAGGGAATGCACCGCAGTGTAACCGCCCAAACCGCTGGAAATCGTGTGCGTCTCATCCATGATCAAAAGCGCGCCGTAGCGCCGCGACAGGCTGCGCAAACCGTCGTGAAACCCGGCCTCGGGCAGCACCATGCAAGAGTTGGTCATCACAGGCTCGGTCAGGATCGCCGCCACATTGCCCTGCGCCAAAGCCGCCTCAACCGCGCCCAAGTCGTTGAATTCACAGCATACTGCACCCAAGGTCAGATCTGCAACCTGCCCCAGCAACCCCACGCGATTCTGCGTCACGCCGCCCGAAAGCTCCACCATCACATCATCCACCGTGCCATGGTAGCAACCGTTGAACACCAATATCTTCGCCCGACCGGTCACCGCCCGCGCAACCCGAATGGCAAAGCGGTTGGCATCGGTCGCGGTCGTCGCAATCTGCCACTGAAACACGCCGAACCGTTCACACAGCAAGCGCCCCGTCGCCAGCGCGTCTTCGGATGGCAGCATGTAGGTCAATCCGCGCCCTGCCTGCGCGCGAATGGCCTTTGCCACCGGGGCAGGCGAATGCCCAAACATCGACCCGGTGTCGCCCAGACAGAAATCGTCGATGTCATAGCCGTCGATATCGGAGATCCGCGCACCCTTGGCCTTTGTGATCACCGGCAAATGCGGCATCGGCCAGTCTTTCATCCAGTGCAGCGGCACCCCGTCCAGAAACGCCCCCGCCCCCCGGTCCAGCGCCGCCTTGGCCCGCGGCCGCCCCTGCGCAAATCTGGACGCCTCACGCGCCCGCAGCAAGTCCAGCCGGTCACGGCGCAGGCCTGCAATCATATCATCGGTCATTCCGGCCCCCTTGAAACAGGCTGCTTTCTTATGGCTGATAATTTGATCAAAAGAAAGAGGCGGCTCTTCCGGCCGCACCGCTTTCAGCGCCCTGCGTCGCCCTTCATTCCGGCTTATCGGAAATCTGCTTTCATCTGTCCCTGAAAACCCCAGGGCGGTTGGGGGGTGTGACCCCCCCGGTGCAAAGGCAGCAATCCAGATGCTCTCGCAAATCCCTTACAAACCCACCCGCACCTCGATCATCCGTGGCCCCGAGATCGGCTGGCACAGCGCCCATTGCAACGTCTCGGCATCCTGCGGGATCGACATGAATGGCAGATCACAGGCCGCCGCAAACGGCTCCATCTTCAGCGGTGACGGGGTGCAGCCGATCACCTCGGTGTTGGCGGCCCGCATGGCATCGGCAATCTCGCGGTAGGCGGCGTTGTTCCAGACAACGAAGGTGATGGGCAAACCCTCATCCACTGCCGTGCGCAATTCGCCGGGGCTGAACTGCAAGCCGCCATCACCGATCAGACAGACCACCCGCACGCCTGGAGCCGCCAAAGCCGCGCCAACCGCCGCCCCGGGACCATAGCCCAGGGCCCCAAACCCTGTGGCCGCATTGAAAAACCCGCCCGGGCGATCGTGATCGTAATACAGGTTCGCCGCATAGATCGGCTGGGTGCTGTCACCCACGATCACGCAGCGGGGCAGGGCGGTGCGGATGGTTTCCACCATCTCCAACCGCGCCGGCATCAGCAGGTCCAGTGCGATCAACTCGGCCCGCGCCGCGGCCCGCGCCGCCGCCGCCCGCTCAGCCCCATTGCCAGACCTGCGGGCAACCCGCGTCAACAGCGCCACCACCGTCGCCCCGGCATCGGCGCAAATCGCCACCGCCGCCTTTTGCCGCGCCAACTGCTCGGCGCAGATGTCCACCCGGATCATCCCCGACACATCCGGAAAGCCACCGCGCACATACATGTCGTAATCGGTCGGACCGAACTCGGTGCCGATCGCCAATACCTGATCTGCCTGCGCAATCAGCATCCGCGCGGCCTCCAGACTGGGCGAGGCCGCCACGCTCAACTCATGCCCATAGAGCATCCCGCGCGCGTTCACCGTCTGCACCACTGGCGCGTCCAGCGCCTCGGCCAGAGCCTGCACCTGCGCGCCCTTGGCCCCACCACCGGCCAAGATCACCACGCGCCTCGCAGCGTTCAGCAGCGCCGCCGCCTGTTCCAAAGCCACCGCCTCCGGTTGCACGACAGCGTTCCGTGCCGCCGGAACCGCCAGCGCGGCACAGGGCAACGGCATCACATCCGTTGGCACCTGAATATGCACAGGTCCGGGGCGCCCTGTGGCCATGGTAGCAAAAGCCCAGTCCAGCACTGCACCCACGTCCGCAGGATCATCGATTTGCCGCGTCGGGCAAAGCGGTCGCACCATCGCCGCCTGATCGGGCAATTCATGCAACATGCCCAAACCGAGCCCCAGACTGTCGCGCCGGTTCACACCCGATATCACC
>JBIHZO010000424.1:0-3364 GCA_044231405.1 Cypionkella sp.
CAGGATGCCAGCGTCGAGGAGCTGGACCTGCGCACGCCCCGTGGCCTGGACCGCAGTGTCATGGCCCATCTTGCGGATGGTGGTTGGATCGCCCGGCATGAGAACCTTCTAATCCATTGCCTGACAGGCGATGCTTGCATCGCCGAGAAGGACCGGATCCACGGGCCTCGGCAAAAGCTGGATCGCCTGCGCCCTAGGCCACAAGGCCTGCCGGGACGGGCGGCCCGTCCTCTATCAGCGCGCGCCACGCATGTTCGAAGCCCTCTCTCTTGCCCGTGGCGATGGCCGCCACGAACGCATTCTAAAGACCATCGCCCGCATGGATGTGCTGATAATCGACGATTGGGGCCTCGCCGTCCTGACCGCCCCCGAGCGCCGCGACCTCTTGGAAATCCTCGAAGACCGCCATGGCCGCGCCTCCACAATTGTCACCAGCCAACTGCCCGTCGAGCACTGGCATGAGGCCATCGGCGTGCAGTGGACCCTGCGACCCCCGATGCGGGATGTTCACGGCAAGGGTTTTCTGGCGACGGCTGAGCATGCTGAAGACTGGCACATCCCAGTCCAAGCCGATCAGGCAAAGCAGGCTGTCGACGAAGCCAGTCGTCTGCCGCAGCGCCATGCCGAACAGGATCTTCATCGTCAGGCAGGTCTGGACGGCAGCACCGCTGTAGACGGGCTGTCGCCCCCCGCTTGCCGGCGGGCTTTGCCGCCCACAACATGTCAGGATCGAACCAATGGTGCCTAAATGGCTCACTATACGCGGGCCAGTTCAGCGTCTTGTAGGTCGGTGTGTTCGGTCTGATCATCGACCCCATCTACCATGCTGGATTCACAAGATGAATCCCTAACGGGATTTGTGCAACAGAGCCCGCTGACAATGGACCTTCCCGATGCCTGCTGCCGCGACGCCCGAGGTCCTGTTGGTTGAAGACGACCCAAATTTCGCCACGCGTCTTTGTGCGGCGGTGATGCTTTGGCAGCCAGAGGCCCGGATCACGCTTTGCGCCACAGGAGCGGACGCCATTGCCCGGATTGCGGCCAGCCAGCAACCGGTTGATCTCGCGCTTGTCAATCTTGGGCTGCCGGACATGGATGGCAGCCGTGTCATCGCCGCGTTGCGGCGTCGTTTCGCTGATGCACCGATCCTTGTCGTGTCGCTTCTGACGTCGGAACGCGCGGTCCTCACCGCCATCCGGTCGGGTGCAAACGGTTACATTTTAAAAGATGGGTCGGACCGATCCACCGCAGTTGCGATCACCGAGGTGATCGCCGGGAACTATCCACTGAGCCCGGCCCTTGCACGGCATCTGTTCCGGCTTGTAACAGGACCCGCACCGCACTCCGATATCGTCCTGACCGACCGTGAAACCGATACCTTGCGAGGCGTGGGCCGGGGGCTGACCTATGAGCAGACCGCGATGCAGATGGAGATTTCGCTCTCCACCGTACAGTCCCACGTGCGCAATCTTTACAGGAAGCTGATAATTCACAGCCAAACCCAAGCCGCGATTGTGGCCAGTGACCGTGGTCTGGTTTGACAAGGCTGGCGTTCGGCACCATTTTCCCACAAGCGCCCACGCCTGATATGGCCAGTTTGCGACGGGTTCTCTTCACCTGGCTTTCGTCTCGCCGCCAGTTCGATACCGCTTTGATCGGGCTTCTGGAAGTATCCAAGGCAGTCCTGCCCCTGACGCGCGCGCAATTCAAAGATCTGATCTTCACATCGTCCCGATCTGGGGGGCATACCGCGCAGGATGACGCGACCTTCAATGGCGGCGTCAAGGCGAAGTTTGGCACTCGGGGCAGGTTAGTGGCTTATTATTCGCCTGGCACACGGATTTCTGAACCAATTGCGTTTGTCAGACGTGGCACAAGGGCAGTTTGCCCAACATTTGAAGCCCAACCCTTCCCGATGCTCAGACTTTTTTGTCTGAATCTTGGAAGGTGACGTCGTATAGAGAAGGCAAGCATATAGCTGGCGAAAAAGATTGCCGTGAATGCTAGGACGGCAAGGAATGCGCTCAGAGAGTTATTCCAAAACACAACTCCGGCAATTGCTGGGCCAATGATGAATGGGGCCAGCAGGACTGTGGTCAAGGGATTTGCGAATCGGCGCCTGCCCCGACCGAGCACATGAATTTCCAGTGCACGCATGACGAGTTGGTGAACATGAAGTCTGTCGGGAGCCATGGTCGAAGCCTTGCGCCCCGCTCTGCGCCAGATCGCAAGAACAGTATCAGCCACGGGCCAAAACAAAGTCAGTAGCAAAGCCCATGGAGAGACTGTAGGGACGTTTATCAGTATGCTGATTGCGAACCAGCTTAAAATGAACCCGATCGTGTAGGCTCCGGCGTCTCCCAAGAAAATATGACCAAACGGAAAATTCCATAGAAAGAAGCCCAGTACGATGGCCGCCAGCATGAGGGTCAGCTTCACCATCGGCAGGTAGTCCGCCAATCCGGCGATACAGGCCATGGCCACCGCCGCAACCACGCCGGTCAACGAAGCCAGCCCATTGACGCCGTCGATCAAATTGAATCCATTAGCGACTCCGGCCGTTACAAGCAGGGTCAATGGTACTCCTACGACCCAATGACTCATCATGGGATCTAGCCAAAAAATATCTGTCCTCGGTATCCAGGCGCCAACCAAGAGCATCACAACCAAACTGGCGCCACAGGCGGCCAACAATCTTGATCGGGCGGACACATTCAAACCCATGTCCTCGGCAAGACCCACTGCGAATAGTACGCCAGTTCCCATGAGGAGATGCTGATAGTGAGCGCTTATTGCGAACGGCGCGAACAAGATGCTGGTTACCAGCCCGACGAATATTGCAAGCCCACCGATCCGGGGCGCGGGCCGGCTATGCATGGCCTGCACCGCGTTAAGGTGGCCAACAACCCCGGTCAGTTTGGGCGCGAGCCGCGCGAGAGCCACAATCAACCCACACAGAACCAGGGTCACCATGGTAAGAATGACCTTATGCCATGAAACCCAAGAATAAAGATTGGCGTACACCTGAACCGCCTCCAGTCATGCATGTTCATGAATCAGGTCGAGGTGCCTTGGTTGCAATGCACGTAGAAGTTGCCCTCGATATCTTTCGGGCGTGAACATTGTGCTAGGATCATTTAGAAACATCAGAAGAAATATCGGCTAACTTTTGGCATCCGTGATATCTCTTATTAGAAAAGATTGATAATTTTAGGCTCCGTGCGATCTTTAGGGTAGGGGTCCATCGGACAACTTGAGGCTGACGTTCCTGTTTGATTCAAGCTCTGGAACTGATGGGAGGCGATTATGAGCAACCTTTGCTTTTCGACGGAAAAGCAGATTGAGAGGTTGAAGCCGTCCGCTT
>JBIHZO010000072.1:0-11058 GCA_044231405.1 Cypionkella sp.
GCCTTGCCCGAACCCGCAACCAGTCCGGCAAAAACGTTCTGGTCAAAGGTGAATTCCTGACCCTTTTTCAGATCCAGTCGGCTGACGCGCACCACTGCCGGATCGTTGATCTGCACCGGGATGGCCAGGGTTTTCTTCAGCACCTTGCCGTCTGGCGTGGTCAGTTGCACATCAACCGTCTGCAAGCCAACATCGCCCGCCGTAAGAGGAACCGCAAAGACCGCTTTGGCCTTGTCGCCCAGATCAAAGCCCGAGGGCACATCGCCAAGGGTCAGACCACCAGAGGCTACGTCCAGACTCATCCGGCCCGAAGGTCCGGTGGCATGGACGATTTCCAGCAGCAGACGCGATTGGTCGCCGGGGGCCATAAAGCGGGGCAGGCTGGCGGTGACAACCACCGGATCACGCACCAGAACGTCCGCATTCGCTTGCCCGACACCCTTCTGCGACCAGACCACGGCCATCACTTTGACCGTGCCGTTGAACGACGGCAGATCAAAGGACGTCCGCGCGTAACCGTCCGCATCCACCTGCACCGGGCCGGTGAAATAGGCGACCAATTCCTCTGTGGGCGGCGGGGCTTGCAACCGCGCTTGCGCACCCGCATCACCGCCAGAGCGCACTTGCCCTGCGGCCCCGTTCAGCCCGTCGATCAGGCGGCCATAGATATCCCGGATGCCGACGCCCAGTTTGCGCTGGCCAAAGTAGTGGCCCTGCGGATCGGGAGCCGTAAATCCGGTCAGGTTCAGGATGCCCACATCGACGGCGGCGATGGTGACATAGGCGGTGTCGCCAGCCTCCAGCCCCGCAACCTTCACCGCAATCGGCAAAGCCCCGTGCGGTGCAGCCTCTGCCGCCATCTCAATCGTTGCGGTCAGCGCCCGCGCGCCCGGATCAATCGCGGCATGGGTCAGGCCCAAGGCACGGGCCGGATTGCGACCCGCAGCCACGTCCATCGGCCGCAGGACGGATGCGGTGACATAGACGCCCGCGCCCCATTCATCGGTGACAGTCAACGGGATCAGGTTTTCGCCTTCCTTCACCTCAACCGCCTGCATGGCAACCAGACGGTTCGACAAAACCGTGATCAGCGCCGTACCACCCGCCCGCGGCACCACCCGCAGCATCGCGGTTTCACCCGGCTTATAGGCCGGTTTGTCGAGGGACAGTTCCAACGTGTCGGGCGAGTCCGTCACATCTGCAGGAGCATACCAACCGGCGTAAAAGGTGGTCGAGGTGGCGGCTTGGGTGCCATCGACACGCTCTACCGCCAGCTCAAATTCGCCCCAATTCACAGCCGCGGTGATTGCCACGGGTTCCGCACCCAGATTGGCCTGACCTTCGGCAACGCGGGCGCGGGAAACCACGGGTTCCCAGTTCCAAGAGCCACCGCTTTGATACCATTGGTAATTTGTCTCAATCCGGGTGACGGTCCACTTGACCTGCATCGGGGTGGTTTTGCTGTCAGCACCGATGCCGATCAGATTGAACCGCGCTTCGGTGCCTTGGCCAACCACGCCGTCAAACATCGGTTTGACGCCAATCAGGGCGGAAGACGGAGCCAGCAGTTTTGAGGTGCGGCGTTCGACTGGACGACCCGAACCTTCGGCCACGCGCACCGTGGCGCGCAATTCGAGCGGCAAACCCGGATCTTCGACGGTGGGCAGGGTCAGATCGACCAGCGCCTTGCCGTCCTTGCCGGTCACAAAACCCCCGAAGGATTCCATCACCGCATCAAAGGGCGCATCGTGACGGCCAAAGACATAGCCCGGCCAATCGGCCAGTTCCTTGGCGGCGCGCAGCAGCACTTCGCCTTCGATCTTCAGATCAGCGCCGGGTGCGCCGAAAAGATACTTCGCGTCCACAGCCATTTGCGGTGTGTCGCCCAAGCGGATGACGGCCTCGCCCAGATCAAGCGTGAACTCGATCCGCTCGGGCAGGAAGTCCTCGACGAGGAAGGTCTTGGTGGTCAACGCCTCCGCCTCCAGATCGGCGAAGACCTCCAGCCGCCAGACGCCGCGCGGGGCGGAACCGGCCACCGGCATTGCAAACACATGGCCACCAGCCCCGGCATCCGCCACCAAAGCGCGCGCATATTCAACGCCATCGGGACGCTTCAAGATCGCGGTCAGTGGCAGGCCTTCGACGGCCCCTGCCTGCGGATCGCGGGCCAAAGCGGTGGCATAGACGGTTTCCCCGGCACGATAAGCGCCGCGATCCGTGGTCAGGAACACATCGACCGGAGGCGCGGCCTCACGCCCCTCAACCCCACGGTCAGACAGATCAAACTCGGGATCGGTCAGCGACAGGAAGGCAAGATCGCCCTCGCCTTCGCGTGCCACGATCAGGGCGGGGGCGGCCGAACCAGTGCCCCGCGCCAAACCCGCATCAAAGCGCGCATAGCCCATGGCGTCGGTGCTGGCACTGCCCAGCACATCATTGGCGCGGCTCAGCAGTTCAACCGTCACGCCCTCTTTTGCGCCCGCAGTGCCAAGGCTGCGCACGAAAACATGCAACCCGTCCACGCCCGACATCGAAGTCAGGCCCAGATCGGACACCACAAACCATTGCCAGCTGGCCGGGATCACATAGGGATCAACACCGGGAACTGACGCGCGCAGGGCATAGATGCCTGCCGCCTGATCCTTGATCGCATCGGCCAAAGGCAGGCGCGTGGTGATGTCCTTGTTCACATCCTGCCCAACCGTCGCGGCCCCTTTCCAGATTTCGGTGCCGATTTCTTCCGCGAAATCATATTCCTGATAGTCCGGCATCGGCGATCCGAAGTAGCCGTTCTGCAACGACCGCAACAGGTTGCGATCGGTCACGCGGTACAGCTGCAGGTCAAGTTTGGTGGTGTTGACGGTTTCGACTGGAATCGCCGCATCGCCGCCGCGCGGCAACACATAGCCCCGGCCCGGAAAACGCACGCCTGGATTGCGGTCGCGCACATAGGCGGTGATTTCGACCGATTTCGCCAAGACCTGCCCGTCCGCAGCCGGGAGGCCTTCGCGCAACGTGATGGTGTTGCGCGACCCGTGGGTGACGCCCTCGACGCACAACTGCTGCCAGCCATCGGTTGTGACAGTCAGCCCCGGATCGGGCAGTTGCACATAGGTCGCGTAATCGACGCCCGATTTCGCCAGCGTTTCCGAGAAGTTCACGCAGATGCGCGGGCGGGCGGAATCGGACTCAACCGCGTTGTCGACAACACGAAAGCCATACTTGCCAATGGCATCATCCAACGCCGCCGCAGTGTCATCGCGCGGCTGCAAGGATTGCGCCAGACGCAGCGCGCCCACCTTGTCGCGGCCCCGCTCGATCCGCTCCAGCGCATCGCCCATGGTGACAAGAATGGAGTGTTGCGCGGGTTTGCCATCCGCCCGCAAATAGGCGTTCAATGAGGCCAGATAAGATTGATCCAGATAATTGCGCTGCTGATCGCTGGGCTGCGATCCGGCCTGCAACAGCAGGCGCGCATATTCGGCCCAGTCGGCGGATGAGTCAGTCAGGTTCAGGGCAGCCCCGACAAAGCGGCTGGCAGTGACGATGTCGCCATTGGCCTCGGCACTTTGGGCGGCGGCACTGTGTTCTTCGGCAGTGAAAGCGTTGGTGACATGGGCATTCGCAAGCCCCTCGGCCTGCTGCGTCACCCCCGCAAATTCCCAATCGGCCAGAAAAGCCAACTCGGCCCGACGGGCTTTGGCGCGGGCTTGAGCCCCTGCTTCGGCGGGAATGACATAGCCAGAATAAGCGCCCTCATAAAAGGCCGGATCACCCGCACCGCTCTTGAGAAAACAGGAGCCATTCTTGCTGTTGAAAGTGAAGGATTCGCAGCGCGCGTTGCGGGTGCAGCCACGCTCACACGCCTCCAGCGTGGTGTCGAAGATCGATGAGATATCACCCCCGGTCAGGTCAGTATTTTCACTGAGAACCAATCGTTTGGCCGGGATCAGGTCTTGTGCCTGCGCCAGGGCTGGCGCGAAGGAAACGAAGGCCGCGAATGCCCCGATGACAGCGCCCCGAAAAATACCGCGCATCGCAAATTCTCCTCGAATGAACACAGAAATCTTCGCAGCCGACCGTGGTTTTGGCAAGGTATCTTGATGGGCTGACAAGTTTTGTCATGTTAAGCGGTCGTTCATTTTGTTGCGCCAAGGTGTGCTCGAACGCCGTGCCAGAAAGGTGCGGACAACGAAACAGGTCTGGCATGGAATTTGCGGAACGGCTGGCGAAGGAACGGCGGGCAAGGCTGGCGGCGGAGCGTCTGCTGGAGCAGAAAAGCCGCGAACTTTTTGCCGCCAATGAAAAGCTGGCCCTGCACGCGCGATCCTTGTCGGATCAGATTGTCGAACAGCGACAGGTGGTGAAATCCGCGCTGACCGAGGCAGAGGCGTTGAAGGGCCAACAGTCGCGCTTTGTTGATGAACTGGATGCCGCCCACACAGCCGCCGTGATGGCGGAACGGCGGCTGTGGGACAGCATCAACACCATTCAGGACGGCTTTGCGGTGTTTGATGGCGGCCTCAAGCTGGTCGCCGCCAACCGTGCCTATCTTGCGCCGTTTCGCGACAGGCCGATCGCCGCTGGCATATCCTATGACGACATTCTGCAAACCGCCGCCGAACGCGGCCTGATCGACATGGGCGACGTGCGGTCCGAAGATTGGGTCACGATGATGCGGGCGCGCTGGGAACATGATCCGATCGAGCCGCTGATCGTGCGCTTCAACAATGGCACTTGGGTGCGGCTGGTTGATCAACGCGCCCGCGACGGCGACATGGTCAGCCTTGTTTTGAACATCACCGACCAAATGCGCATCTGGGCCGCAATAGAGGCTATGTCAGATGGCTTTGTTCTTTTTGACCGGGAGGAACGTCTATTGACCTGCAACCAACGTTACCGCGAAATGTTTCCCGACAGTGCCAAGGCAATGGTTCCTGGCACGAAGTTCGAAGACCTGCTGCGCTTTGGCCTGCGCAACGGTCACGTCCCCGAGGCTGTGGGCCGCGAAGATGACTGGCTGGCCGAGCGGTTGGAACAGATGCGCCACGCCGAGGGTGTGTCGGTGTGCCAACTGGCTGATGGCCGCTGGATCGAAGAGCAAGACCACCGCACCCCGGATGGTGGCCGCGTGGGCCTGCGGCGGGACATCACGACACAGATCGACCAGAAAACCGCGCTTGAAGCGGCACGCAAGCAGGCCGAGTCGGCCAATCGGGCCAAATCGGCGTTCCTTGCCAATATGTCCCACGAAATCCGCACCCCGATGAATGGCGTGGTCGGCATGGCGGAACTGCTGTGTGACACCAACCTGTCCGAAGAACAGCGCCTGTTCGCCGAAACCATCCGCTCGTCGGGTGAGGCGTTGCTGGTCATCATCAACGACATTCTCGACTATTCCAAGATTGAGGCGGAACGTCTGACCCTGCATCCGGAACCCTTTGATCTGGAACGCACAATACACGAAATCACCATGCTTTTGCAGCCGCGCGCCCGTGAAAAGGGGCTGGATCTGATGATTGATTTCGACATGTTCCTGCCCACCCGCTATGTCGGCGATCCGGGGCGGCTGCGGCAGGTTCTGACCAATCTGATCGGCAATGCGGTCAAGTTCACCGAAAAGGGCCATGTCCTGATCCGCGTCGTGGGGATCGAGGATTTGCCGGGCCAGCAGCAGTTGCACCTCACGGTGGAAGACACCGGCATTGGCATCGCGCCCGAAAACCTGTCCCATGTGTTCGGTGAATTCAACCAGGTGGAAAGTGAGGCGAACCGCAAGTTCGAAGGCACCGGACTTGGTCTCGCCATCACCCAACGGCTGATCGAACGGATGGACGGCGCGGTGTGGGTGGACAGCGAGTTTGGCAAAGGCTCGTGCTTTGGCTTCCGGCTGACCCTGCCCGTCGCCGAGGAGGCCGCAGTCCTGCGTGTGCCGATCGCGATCAAACGGGTGCTGGTGGTGGATGACCAGTTCATCAACCGCACCATTCTGGAGCGGCAACTGGCGCCCTGCGGCATTGCCGTTACCCTGTGCCGCTCTGGTGCCGACGCGCTGACCGTGCTGAACGGCGCCAGTTTTGACGCCATCCTGACCGATCATGACATGCCGGAAATGGACGGGCTGCAACTGGCCACCCGCATCCGCGCCAAGGGGATCGACACCCCGATTGTGCTGCTGTCCTCCAGCCTGGCCAATGCGCGCGAAGGGGCTGGGGCAGAGCATCTGGCCGCCACGCTGCAAAAGCCCATTCTGCGCGCCGATCTGTACCGCCGCCTTCAGGCGCTGTCGGGGGTGGCAGAGGTTGCGCCGCCGCCGCCCGCAATGCCCGTCGGGGACCGCCGCCAAATGCGGGTGTTGACGGCAGAAGACAACCGCACGAACCAGTTGGTGTTCCAGAAGATGGTGCGCGACATCGACATCGAACTGGTGTTCGCCAACAATGGCTTGGAGGCGGTCGCGCTGTTTCAATCCTTCCGCCCGGACATGATCTTTATGGATATCTCGATGCCCGAGATGGACGGTTGCGACGCCGCCCGCGCCATCCGCGGCTTGGAAGGGGGGCGCAGCCATGTCCCGATTGTAGCGCTGACCGCCCATGCCATGGATGGCGATGCCGAGGGCATTCTGGCCGCAGGGATTGACCGCTACATGACCAAACCGCTGCGCAAGGTGGCCCTGACGGAAACGCTGTCGGAACTGTGCCCGGTCGACGCCCGCCCCATAGTGACGCTGACAGAAAACGCGGCCTAAGCCGCCACCTGTTCCTGCGCGGCGCGGATGAAGATCAGCCGCGTCGCATCCGAAAGATCGGCGCGATGGCCATAGCCGCCCAGATCGAACCCGCGCAGGTCGGCGGGGTCGGTCAGGTGATGGGTGGCCATGAACCGCGCCATCGCCCCGCGCGCCTTCTTGGCCCAGAACGACACGATTTTCGCCTCGCCATTGCGGTCCTCAAGGAAGACCGGTGTGATCACCGGCAGTTTCAGCGCCTTGAGGTCCACCGCCCCGAAATATTCGGTCGAGGCGCAGTTGATCAGGGCGCCTGCGCCCATCTCCGCCGCCTGCGCGTTCAGGGCGCTGGCAATCCTGGTGCCCCAATAGGCGTAAAGATCGGCACCCTTAGGGTTTGCCAGACGGCTCCCCATCTCCAAACGATAGGGCTGAATGGCATCCAGCGGGCGCAACAGGCCGTAAAGGCCCGACAAGATCCGCAAATGGCCCTGTGCCCAGTGCAGGGTGTCAGGTTCCATCGCGCGGGCCT
Organism: Cypionkella sp.; assembly: GCA_044231405.1. Lineage (GTDB taxonomy): Bacteria > Pseudomonadota > Alphaproteobacteria > Rhodobacterales > Rhodobacteraceae > Cypionkella. Next base: position 7,266 of record JBIHZO010000072.1, read on the forward strand.
CCAGTCCCGCATAGGTGTCGCCATCAAACAGAAACGCGGCGGGCTGGCCGGTTGCCGCGCCGTCAAAGGCGCGAAACCGATCATGGTTCAGCGCACCCAAAGCGGGCGAGATATGCATCAAACTGCACAACTCGGTCACCGACAACCCACGCGCAATTTTCGCCAAACGCAAAGCATCTGCGGCGAATTCCGGCACGGTTGCGGCCATCGTTACCTGATGCAGCGTCTCATTCAGACGTTTGGCGGGGGAAATCACGGTCAGCATGGGCAGTCTCCTTTGCCAGACATTTAGGCGAAGTGGCGCAAAGGTCTAGGCCTCGCGCAGCACATCCAGAAATGCCTCGCCAAATCGTTCGATCTTTTGCGGGCCCAGATCGCCGACCCGGTCCAGGTCGGACAGGGTCGAAGGCCGCGCTTCGGCAATCTTGCGCAGCGCCCCCGAGGTCAGGCTGAGCGGTTTGCCGATGCCGTCAGCCCCGCGCTGCAACTGCACCTGCACTTCGGACAGCCGGTCAAAAATCTGGCCGGCATCGCGCCCGACCAATTTGCGCCGCGCCGGATGCATCGCCCCCGCTTCTGCCCCGGTGATCACGGCGAGAAACCCTTTGCCATAGCTTTCCAGCTTTTTCGCACCAACCCCGGTGATCCCCATCATCTCATCCAGATTGGCGGGCCGTTTTTCCGCCATCTCGATCAAGGTGCGATCGGGGAAGACGACATAGGCCGGCACGCCCGCCGCCTCGGCCAGCGCACGGCGTTTGGCTTTCAGGGCGGACAGCAGGCTGGCGTGTTCTTCCGCCACCATGGTTTTCACGGCAACGCGGGGCAACGCCTTTTCCACCGTGTCCCGGCGCAGGGTGATTGCCGCCTCGCCGCGCAGGATCGGGCGGGCGTGGTCGGTCATCCGCAGCGCGCCGAACCGATCCGGGTCGGGCCGCACCAGATCGCGTCCCATCATCTGACGAAAGACCGCACCCCAGGCGGGCTTGGACAGATCACGCCCCACCGCGAATGTGGGCAATTGGTCATGCCCCTTTTCGCGCACCTTCGCGGTGGCGTTGCCGGTCAGGATGTCAATCAAATGCCCCGCGCCGAACCATTCCCCCGTGCGCAGCATGGCCGACAGCGCCTTGCGCACCGCGTCCGTCGCGTCAAAAACCAGGGCGGGCCGGTCACATAGGTCACAATTGCCGCAAGGCTCTGCGGCCTCACCAAAATAACCCAGCAAGACCTGACGGCGACATTGGACGGCCTCGGCCAGACCGAGCAGCGCGTTCAGCCGTCCGTGGTCGGCGTCTTTGCGTTCAGCCGGGGCCACGCCTTCATCAATCTGACTGCGGCGCAGACGGATGTCATCTGGACCGTACAGCGTCAGCGTTTCCGCCGCAGCGCCATCGCGACCCGCGCGGCCGATCTCCTGATAATAGCCCTCGATCGACTTTGGCAAATCGGCATGCGCGACCCAGCGGATATCGGGTTTGTCGATGCCCATGCCGAAGGCCACCGTTGCCACCACGATCAGCCCATCCTCTTGCTGAAACCGGATTTCAACGCGCCGACGTTCCTCCGCCTCCATCCCGCCATGATAGAAGCAAGCCGAATGCGCCTCGGTCCGCAAGGCCTGCGACAGGGTTTCCGTCTTGGCGCGGGTGCCGCAATAAACGATCCCCGATTGCCCCCGCCGCGCGCCGGCAAAGCGCAAGATCTGCTCACGCGGGCCTTCCTTGACGGCAAAGGCCAGATGGATGTTGGGGCGATCAAAGCCGCGCAGAAAGGTCGCAGGGGCCGCGCCGTCAAACAGACGGGTGACAATCTCGGCCCGGGTCTCCTCATCTGCGGTGGCGGTGAAGGCGGCCAAAGGCACGTTCAGGGCGCGGCGCAAGTCGCCGATGCGCAGGTAATCGGGACGGAAATCATGGCCCCATTGCGACACGCAATGCGCCTCATCGACCGCGATCAGGGTGCAATTGATGCGGCGCAGCATCGGCACGGTGCCCGCCGCCGCAAGCCGTTCGGGCGCCATGTAAAGCAGCTTCAGCCGCCCCTGATCGAGCGCTTCAAACACCTCTTCCGTCTCGGCATCGGTGTTGCCCGAGGTCAGCGCCCCCGCCTCCACCCCCGCCGCTTTGAGCGCCCGTACCTGATCGCGCATCAGGGCGATCAAGGGTGAAATCACCACCGTCACCCCTTCGCGGCATAGGGCAGGCAGTTGAAAACAAAGTGATTTTCCACCGCCCGTCGGCATGATCGCCAAAGTGTTGCGCCCGGCCAGCACCGCATCGACAATCTCTTCCTGGCCGGGGCGAAAGCCGGGGAAGCCAAAGATGGATGCCAGAAGGCCGCGCGGATCGGACATTTTCACCACTCTGCCGGGGAAGGGGTCAAGATCAGAAGAACGCCATCTGATTGCGTTCCAGCAGAATCTGCAGCCCGTAAATCACCAACAGCCCCACCAAAGGCGCGAAATCCAGACCCGCAGCCGATGGAATGAACCGCCGTATCTGGTCATATACCGGCTGCAACAGCCGGTTCAGGCCACGCCATGCCTGCGCCACCAAGGGCTGACGCAGATTCAAAACCTGAAAATTGATCAGCCAGCTCATGATAAAATGGGCAAGCACGATCCATTTCGCCACAAACAGGATCAGCATCAGCAATTCGTATAGGTTGGACATGCGCAGACTCCGGCCACAAGAAGTTGTGGCAGAGGTAACGCCAGCCCCCCCAAAGCACAATGGTTTCCGCAGCGTTTTGCTTGACGATCCGGGCGGGCACAGGCAGGCAGCGGGTCGGAGGTGCCAGATGTATCCCTATATCCGTATGGCCAAAGAGCTGTGGACGTTTCGAAACGCCCCCAAACTGTCGATCCTTGAGCCGCACATCAGCACTCATCGCATCTGGCCCACTGATCTGGACCCGTGGCGCGAGTTGAACAATGGCCGCACCCTGACCCTGTTCGATCTGGGGCGGATTCCAATGTCTGTCCGCATGGGCTTCAAGGACGTGGCACGCGCCAATGGCTGGGGCATCACGGTGGCAGGCAACTCGACCCGCTATCGCCGCCGGGTGACGGTGTTTCAAAAACTGACGCAGGTCAGCCGGGTTTTGGGCTGGGACGCGCGTTTTGTTTATCTGGAGCAAAGCTTCTGGCGGAAGGGTGACTGCACGGCCTCAATGCTGCTGCGGTCGGCGTTTATCCGCAAGGGCGGCATGGTGCCCCCGGCCGAGGTGTTGCGCGCCTTGGGTCAGCCAGTGGAAAGCCCCGCCTTGCCGGACTGGGTGCAGGGCTGGATTGACGCCGATGCCAGCCGACAATGGCCGCCCGCCTTGCCCGAAGTGGCGCAGGCTGCCGTCGGGTCATAAGGCTTTTCCTTGCCAGCCACGGCGGTTTCGGGCTTCATCCCGGCAAAGGCCGCCAACAGGCCACGTCAGGGGGACAAAATGGCTGTCACGCCACGCAAACGCATCTGGGGCTGGTACTTTTTTGATTGGGCCAGCCAGCCCTACAGCACCCTGCTGCTGACCTTCATCTTCGGTCCTTACTTCGCCGAAGTCGCCCGAGGGTATTATATGGGCGCGGGGCTGGAGGCAGAGGCCGCCAAGGCCGCAGCACAGGCCTATTGGGGCTTTGGCCTTGCCATCGCCTCGGTCGCCATCGCCATTCTGGCCCCGATTCTGGGCGCTATTGCCGACGGTACCGGACGGCGGATGATCTGGGTCTGGATCTTCTCAGCCTTCTACGTCACCGGCGCGGCAGGCCTTTGGTACGTCGCGCCGGGCGGGGAGCAGGACA
>JBIHZO010000425.1:0-3354 GCA_044231405.1 Cypionkella sp.
CGAGGTTCTGGCCTGTCCGGTCACATGGCGGCCGCACCCGGAGCAGATCGCCTCCGCCCGGCGCGGCTATGAGGACTGGTGGCTGGCGCTGGACTGGGTGCGGGATGGGTTGATCGCGGGAGGGATGCTGCGGGAGGTGGAGGTGACGGCCGCGATGCCGAAGGTGCGGCCTTGGGCGTAGGGTGACGCAGTCGCAATAGGCGGAAAGCGGTCACAGGCATATACGAAGTATCGATGATCGCATCTGGGAAAGCTGTCCTCCGCAGGCGCAGTTTTTATCTATGTATCAAAGGCTGTGATCGGCTCGCTCGCCATGCGATTTGCTATTGCTAGGTGAGAATTTCGCGGAAGATTGCAGCGTTGATGGACTTGCCGAGTAGGCTTGCGGGGTTGCAATCGTCGTGAATGTGGATATTCCGCTTCTCAGCGAACATGGAGCCGGGTGCGATTCCCGGCTGGCTCTTCCGGCCGCCAATCCGCCGGACAACCGTCAGACAGACCTTTGGCTTTATCGATGCGTGGCGTCGGATCGGTCTGGAACGGATTTTACATGATTTCGATGACTGCATACCGCGACCAATGGTTCGGCAATATCAAGGCGGACCTTTTGTCCGGCCTTGTCGTGGCGCTGGCCCTGATCCCCGAGGCGATTGCCTTTTCCATCATTGCCGGAGTGGACCCGAAAGTCGGGCTATACGCCAGCTTCTCGATTGCCGTCATCACTGCGATTGCGGGCGGGCGACCGGGCATGATTTCGGCAGCCACTGCGGCCACGGCGGTGCTGATGGTGACTTTGGTCAAGGACCACGGGCTGCAGTACCTGCTAGCCGCAACCGTGCTGGCCGGGCTTTTGCAGATTGGCATGGGACTTCTACAGCTTGGATTCGTCATGCGCTATGTCTCGAAATCGGTGATGACCGGCTTCGTCAACGCGCTGGCGATCCTGATCTTCATGGCGCAACTGCCAGAACTGGACCCGAGCAAGGTCACCGCCCTGACCTTTGTTCTGGTCGCGGCCGGATTGGCGATCATCTACCTGTTTCCCTACATCACGAAGGCGATCCCGTCGCCCCTTGTCACCATCATCGTGCTGACCGGGCTGACGATGTTCTTTGGCTGGGACGTGCGGACGGTGGGCGATATGGGCGCTTTGCCAGATACGCTGCCGGTGTTTCTGATCCCTGACATCCCGCTGAACATGGAAACCTTGCAGATCATCTTCCCTTACGCACTTGCCGTTGCCGTGGTTGGCCTGTTGGAAAGCCTGATGACCCAAACGCTGGTTGATGACCTGACCGACACCAAATCCAGCCGCAATCAGGAGTGCATCGGTCAGGGCCTGGCCAATACTGCCACCGGCTTCATCGGCGGCATGGCGGGCTGTGCGATGATCGGGCAAAGCATGATCAATGTGAAATCCGGCGGGCGGGGGCGTCTTTCCTGCGGCTTTGCCGGGGTGATGTTGCTGATCTTCTGCGTGGCCTTGGGCAAGTGGGTCAGCCAGATCCCTATGCCTGCGCTGGTGGCGATCATGATCATGGTCTCGGTCGGCACCTTTTCCTGGTCGTCGATCAAGAACCTGCGCACCCATCCCCGCTCGTCTTCGGTGGTGATGATCGCCACTGTGGCGGCGGTGGTTTACACCCACAACCTCGCCATCGGCGTGCTGTTGGGCGTGCTGCTGTCAGGCATCTTCTTCGCCGGAAAGATCGCGCAACTGTTCGCTGTGACCAGCACGGTCAGCGATGACGGGCGAGTGCGGACCTATCGGGTGGAGGGGCAGCTCTTCTACGGCTCCGTCGAGGATTTCATGGCGGCCTTTGACTTCAAGGAGGCACTGGACCGCGTGATTATTGACGTGTCTGCCGCGCATATCTGGGACATCTCGTCTGTACAGGCCTTGGACATGGCGGTGCTGAAGTTCCGCCGTGATGGGGCAGAGGTAGAGATCGTGGGTATGAACGCCGCATCCGAAACCATCGTCGACAAGCTGGCGATACACGACAAACCGGGTGCTGCCGACAAACTGCTGTCGCATTGAGGGGGAATGGGCATGACCACCAAGATTCTGGCCCTTGTTGACGGGTCCACCTACGCCACCTCAGTCTGCCATGCTGCGGCCTGGATCGCCAAACGTCTGGGCGGTGGGGTGGACCTGCTGCACATTCTGCCTGACACACATTCCAAAGGCAGGGGCGATCTGTCTGGTGCCCTTAAGCTCGGCGCGCGGACGGCGCTGCTCGAGGAACTGGTGGCGCTGGACGCGCAGCGCGCCAAACTGGCGACAGCGCAGGGCCATGCCATTCTGGACGACGCCAAGGCGCTGATTGAAGCCGATGGCATAGCCCCCGTCGGCGTGAGGCTGCGCCACGGCGATCTGATTGAAACACTGGCCGCCCTGCAGCCCGAGGCCCGTGCGCTTGTGATCGGCAAGCGCGGCGACGGCAGTGCCGGGGCGTTTGAACATCTGGGATCTAACCTGGAACGGATCATCCGCAGCGCCACAGTTCCGGTCTTTGTCGCCGCTCGTGAGTTCCGCCCGATCACGTCGGTGCTGGTCGCCTATGACGGCAGTGCAAGTGCTGATCGCGCAGTGGAGCGCATGGCGCAAAGCCCGGTTTTCGGCGGGCTTACTGCGGTGTTGGCCTATGCAGGCGCCGACACCCCCGCCATCCGCCAGCAAATCGCAGCCGCACAGGCGCGCCTGATCACGGCAGGGCTGCAGGTTACCATCGCCGTCGAGACCGGCGAGCCGGATGTGGCCTTGCAGCGCAAGATTGCTGCCGAAGGGTTCGATTTGCTGGTGATGGGCGCCTATGGCCACTCGCGTATTCGCAACTTGATCATCGGATCCACCACCACGGCAATGATACGTGCCTGCAAGGTGCCAGTGCTGATCTATCGGTAGGACTGAGGGCGCTGAGTCGTGCGACCTGAGCTTGGGGAATTGCAACCCTTACCTGTGGCCGCTTCCGTCTTCTCTGCTGCACAACTTGACCGGCGGCTTTGGGCCGACTTCGACAGTGGCCTGAAGACCCCGCCGCAAGTCTGCCCAGAGCCTTTGAGCTTTCGAAAGTCTCGGGAAAGGACGACTACCAGAAAGCCGGATCGTTGAAAGCTGGGACACAGCGCGAAGGCCCCCTGAGCGGCGTCAGGGGCGCACCGTTCAGCGACTGGCCCAGCCAGCCTTCAGGCAGTTGCAAGGGAAAAGGCGCAGGCACATTATCTTGAGAGATGACCTTGAAGCCGACACGTCCGTAAAAGGTCGGATCACCGTAAGTCACCGCGAGTTCGACCCCTTCCTGCCGAAGCACTTCGATGCCGTGGGAGATCAATCTCTGCCCGATGCCCTGG
>JBIHZO010000426.1:0-3347 GCA_044231405.1 Cypionkella sp.
CGCGATGTTTGATCCCGCAAGGATCTGATCGCCCGCGCTCTGGCTCAATGCTGGCCAGTTGAACACCACCAAAACCAGCGCCAGCAGCATGAAGCAGACCCAAAGTATCAGGAACCACCGGGTGAAGATCGGAGCAACCAGCCACCTGGTGCGTTCCAGAAACGTGTTCGGGTCCAGCAGCGGCAAGCGAAGGGCCAATGGATTTCGAAAATGGGCCAGTGACTTCTGGCGGTTCAATCTGTGTGATCGGCTGGCGAGTTCAGCCAGATCGGGTGCGGCGTCAGCGGCAATCAGATCGGCCTGATACAGCTGGCTCAACAGCCGGATCGCGTCACCCTGGGTCGGGGGGGCATCGGGAAAACGGGCACAGGCATCTTGCCAAAGTGTCTGCAAAGAGCGTTTGCCATCCATCCGGCCAAACAGATAATGCCCTTGCGGGGTCAGCCGGTTGAACTTGCCGGACTGGTGATCCTGCACGATCACCCAGACCATTCCACGAAAGATCTGACGATGAAAGTCAACCTGACGGCGCACCCGCGGCCTCAGCGCGGCCACTCTGTACCAATCGTCCGAAAGAAACGGCCCCGCCATCGCTATACCGGCCAGTTCGTCCAGATTGCCATGCGCAGCCAGTCAGTCACCGGCCGAAGCCAGATCACATACATGGGCCGACGCCCGATCTCGATCCGTGCAGCCCCTTGCATCCCGTGCCGCAGTTCGGGCGCCGGAGCATCCAACGCCGCCACGACGCGGAAGGTGGTACGTCCTTCGCCATATTCGGCAATCGGCAAGACTGACTGTATATGCAGATGATAAGCCCGGTCCGGCAACGCCGTCAGCCGCAGCAGAGCAGATTGCCCGGCCTCGACATTGGCAATCTGGCGTTCATCAACTTTCAGAACGATCCGGAAATCGGCGATCGGCGCAATGGTCATCAAGGGCTCGCCCCGGCTGACCGAAGCCCCGATAGACCGGCTCATATCGCCCGAAATCACAAGGCCGTCAAACGGGGCGCGCAGTTGTGACCGCTCAAGCTGGTTGTCGATCAAAAGGATCTGCGAGTCGGCCTGCTCAATGCGCGCCTCGCGGATCCCGGTCTGCGAGCGATCGCGAGCGGCAATGGCCTTGTCCAGTTCGAGTTGTTCTTGCTGTTTTGCCGTCGTTAACCGCAAGCGTTCCAACACCAGATCGCGATCATCCAGCCGGATCACCACTTGCCCTTGCGTCACCAGATCACCTTCGCGCGCATTGGCTGCCGCGATGAAGCCATCAAAGCTGGCGGCAATCACCCTTTGCGTTGCCCCTTCGACCGAGCCATTGGCGGGAACGGTCAGCGTCTGGTGTACCGCCACAATGAGGATCAGCCCCAGAACAACGGCCCCGACAATCACCTTGCGCAGGAAATACTGTGGCCCGACCAGCGCACGCGCCTGATTTTCCACCACCTCCAGCGCCTTGGTGATCAGCCAGCGATCATTCTGCCGCTTTTCCACCAAAATGGGCGAGATAACCGTGACAATGGCTTCCAGCATTTCCACTTCGGCAGGCTGAAACGGGTCCGCGCGTGGCCGTTCGAACACCATCGCACCGACATAGGCCACGCCATCGAACATCGGCACCGTGAAGATGCAGGCCCCGCCAACGTTGTGATCCATGGCTTCATGCGCCACCGACAATGACCCGCTCTCGCAGGTCGGCGAAGGCCACAACATGGCGGTTTCCTGATCTATTGCCTCATCCATCACCGCCTGAATGTCGCGGACAACACGCAGGTTGCGCGCAAACTGCGCGGCGTGGGAAATTGCCTGAACCTGGGTTCGCCGACGCCTGTGCACGCCAAGCGAGGCGCGGTCACACCGAAACCTTTGTGCCAGATCCGTAACAGCGGCCTGCGCTGCCTCCAGATAGCCGTGCCGTTCTGCAACCGCTATCACCGTGTGGAGTGCCGCCGCAGCGGTGTTGAAGCTCTGCCCAGAGCGGGCAATGCTCTCTGCACGAAACCGGTCCTGCAACCAGCCTGCGCCCAGTTGCACCATCGCCAGAGTCTGCGTCATCGCGGCTTGGTCGGCAAACTGGGCCTCGATCCCGACTGCGCCCGCAGCTTTGCCATCAATCAGCACCGGCACGACAAGCGCCGTCAGCGTTTGCCCCTGATCGACCGCAGCCCCCGGCAATTTCCCGGACACGATGATTTGGCCGTGTTCAAACGCATTCGCCAAGGAGCCCAACAAGGACTGGCCCGCAAGGCGGTTTGCGGGCAGTTGAGCGTAGGGAACTGTGCCGCCATTGCCTGCATCAAACCCGACCACCGTCAAGAAATGCAGTTCTGTGCCGCGCACCGCACCGATGCGTGGCATCACCGCCGCCAGCCAATCACGTGCGAGATCGGCGATTGAAGAGGCCTGCGTCAGCTGCTGCAACAAGCCAAACTCATCACGCTCATCTCGCGGCGGGTCTTGAGCTTCCTGCAAGCCCTCGGAGGTGAAATTCTGCGGCGCAGATCCGATCATCCTTCGTCGACCTTCAACACCCCGTGGCGGCTTTCGTAGGTGTTCAGCACATCAGAAAGTATGCGGCTCAGCCGCTTGGCGGCATATGGCGTCAGGATCTGACGGTGATTAAGATCAATCCGCACCACGCTGTCGGCCTCGGCGTTCCAACTGCGGGTAATCCCGAAAAAAATCTCGATCTGCTCACGTGTGGCCTGAACGTTGATCACGTTTGAAAACGACGTTTCCATCTTGTCGTCGTACCATTCCACCACCCCTGACCGGCCGGCTTCAGTTCTGCTTGGCTCGTCGTTCTTCATTGCAACTTTCTATATCGGTCAATCATTGGGAACCGCGACACGCTAGCGTGCCGCGCGTGCCGCGCGCGCTGCGAGGAGGCGTTGGAAGGCCGTCAGGGCTGGGGCGGCTGTTTGAGGAACCGTTTGTGTTGTGCTCTGACTTGCTGCGGTTGTGGTTGGTGCAGCCGATCGCGCAGACAGCGCGCTGGCCGCCGCGGTCGGTACCATCCAGAATCCACCTTTGTCGTCGACATAAGCAAACAACCCGCTGGTGGCAGTGCTAAGCTCGGTAAGCTTCAATGCTCCGGTTGTCACCTTGCGAGTTGCGGCGGTGATTGGTTCGAATGCCCGGGTGGCAGCATTGTAGGTATAAGTGGAGACACCCTTGGCAATTCTGGCGGTCAGGGCGGCGCCAACAGTGATTTTCACTGCTTGGCTTGCGAAAGCCGCCTTGGCGACATTGGGGCTGCTGCGACCATAGGAGCCAGTCAGCTTGGTCACATCCACACCGGAAACCTTGGCCGAAAGTACCGATGCTCCAGTGCTGTTCACGGCCATC
>JBIHZO010000074.1:0-10984 GCA_044231405.1 Cypionkella sp.
GGCAGCACCACACCCAGTTCCCGCGCCAGATCAGAGAACCGCGCGATCAGGGGGTGGCCTGCCATGGGCTGTGCCATCGGAAAATACTCGACCCGCTGTTCGATGCAGAAATAGGGCGCGGCGAAAAGCTCTTGGATCAGAACCACTTGCGCACCTTTAGCTGCCGCTTGGCGGATCAAGGTCTCGGCCTTGTCCACATTGGCGGGCAGATCCCAGGAACAGGCGAATTGGGTTGCGGCGACGGTCACTTGGCGCATGGGGCCTCCTTTTTGCGTCAGGTTATTTGATCAAACCCCGCCGCGTAAAGAGCGAAAGCCACCCCGGTCTGGGAACCGTCTCTGCCGACGGGTGCACCGCTTCGGAGGAATCGCGCCCGATCACGCGGCGGCGGCGCAGCAAGAACCACATCCCCCATCCCCGCATGGTGCCCACCATCGGGGCAGACGGATCGCATGGATAGCGCGCGCGCCAACCATCGGGCAATGTCAGCCCCACGGTTTCGGCCCTCTCCAGCATCCAGACCAGCGGAATATTTGCCAAAGGCCGCGCCTCGGCGAATGTGCCGATCATGCCACCAATGTCGCCATGCGCGCCGCGAAACCACATCTGCTGCACATTGCCCTCCCAACCCGGCGGGCAATCCCACAGCACAGGTTCAAACACCGAGCGGGTTTCATCCATCGCAAGCGCTTGAAATCCATGGCGAATGGACGATCCAAGATGATGATTGTGGAAATCATGGGACCGGTCGGTCAGCTTCCACAACAAAGGAAACCGCAACCCCAGCGCCTTGACAGTGTCCCAGACGCCGACCATCTGAATGGGCGCCTCCACGTGGCAAAATCGGCGGGCAAAGGCGCGGGCGGTTGGGCTGTCAGGGTTGATCTGGTAGTGGCGATAGGCATGGTTCACCCCGCGTTCGGTGGCATGTTCGCGCCGCAGCAAGCCCACCCGGTCAATCACGCCCGCCAAAGACCGCACAGCAAAGGCCCCGCGCGAATAGCCAAACAGATAAATCCGGTCGCCTTCGCGGTAGTGACTGGCCAGCCAGCCATAGGCGCGCCGGATCTGGCGGTTGATGCCGCGCCCCTGCACAAGGTTCATGCCATTGCGCCAGCCCTCCCACTGCAGGCCGGGTTCGTAGTAAAGCGTGCGATGCGCTGACCGCCCCTGCGATGACAGCAGATGAAACAGCAGTCCCGCGTTGCCCTCTTGCCCGGCCTCCAGCGTCGAAAGGGTGCCATCCAGTATGATGACGTGATCAACAACGCCGCGCGCCCGGCCCGGTTCTGGCGGCGCGGGAACGGCGGTTTCGACGGCGGGATAGCCGCGCCACCAAAGTTTGAGGCGGTTAAGCAGCGACAGCGCGCGCCTCCTGCAGCCAGCCCCAGATACGGGCGGGGGTGAAGGGCATCTCGACCCGCGCCACGCCCTGCGCGGCCAAAGCATCCAGCACCGCGTTGGAAATCGCACCACAAGCGCCGACCGTGCCGGCCTCGCCACAGCCCTTCATGCCCAAGGGGTTGGTTTTGGTGTAGGTCGGTGCGTCATGCAGGGCAATGCTGGGCAGGTCAGAGGCGCGCGGCATGGCGTAATCCATGAAACTGCCGGACAAAAGCTGGCCGTTTTCATCATAGATCGCGGCCTCGGTCACCGCCTGGCCAAACCCCTGTGCAATGCCGCCATGCACCTGCCCCGCCACCAGTTCCGGTGCGATCAGCGTACCGAAATCATCCACTACGGTGTAGCGATCCAGCCTCAGCGCCCCGGTTTCAGGATCAACCTCCACCTCAACCACATGGCAACCGTTCGGGTATGCCCCGGCGTCCAGCCTGATCGTCTGCGCCACGTCCAACAGATCACTGCGCCCCTTGGCGCGCGCCATGGCCGCCGCCTCGGCCAGGGTCAACCGCAGGTTGGACCCCGGTGCACCGAAGGTCAGATCATCAAACCCCACCTCTGGCACGCCCCATTCCCCAACCAGAAACGCCGCAAACCCCGCCACAACGGCCGCAACCGTGCTGCGCGTGGCCGTACCCTGCACGGTGACAGACCGCGATCCCCCGGTGCCACCACCGTGTCGGATGCGGTCACTGTCGCCCTGCACAATGCGAATCAGCGCCGGATCAATGCCCGTCGCTTGCGCCAGCATGCGCGTGTAAACCGTCTCATGCCCCTGACCGTTGGATTGGGTGCCGACGTACAGCGTGGCGCCGCCATCCGCGTCCAACACCAGCCGCGCGGTTTCGACCGGGCTGCCAAGGATCGATTCGAGATAGCTTGCCACCCCCAGGCCCCGCAACAGCCCCCGCGCCGCGCTGGCCGCCTTGCGTGCGGCAAATCCCGCCACATCGGCGTGATTGCGGGCCTGCGCCAGCACATTGGCGAAATCGCCGCAGTCCACATCATCGCCCGACACCAGCCGGTGCGGAAAGGCGTGGATCACATTGCGCATCCGCAGATCAAAGCCATCGACGCCCAACACCCGCGCTGCGTGATCCATCACGCGTTCAATGGTCAGATTGGCCTCTGGCCGCCCCGCACCGCGATAGGCATCGACAGGCGTGGTGTTGGTATAGACCCCCACCGCGCCCAGATGGGCCACCGGAATATCATAAACCCCTGTCAGCACTTTGGAGAACAACTCTGTCTGGATCGCCTGTCCGAACTGCGAGTTATACGCGCCAAGGTTGGAGACAAGGTTAACATCGTAGGCCGTGATCCGCAGATCGGCGTCAAAGCCGATGCGGGCCTGCGCCACCAGATCGCGCCCACCGTTGTCGGTCAGCATCGATTCCGACCGGTCCGCAATCCAGCGCACCGGACGCCCCAAGGCCCGCGCCGCCGCCGCAATGCAGATGTATTCGGGATAGGTCATCGCCTTCATGCCAAAGCCGCCGCCGACATCAGGGTTCGTGACCCGGACGGCCTCGGCGCTCATGCCCAGCATCCGAGCCAACTCGCGCTTTTGCGTCCAGACCCCCTGGCCGTTCACACACAGATGCAGACGGCCCCCCGTTTGGGCGTCGTCAGCGTATTCCGCATAGGCCCCGCGCGGCTCCATCGCGGCCACGATGATGCGGTTGTGGGTGACGGCCAAGTCAAGCTGGTGCAGCGATGCGGCCAAAGCCGCAGCCACCCCCGCCGCATCGCCGATGGTATAGTCAAAGGCCAGATTGCCGGGGGCCTCGGGATGTATGGTCGGACCACCCGTCGCCAAAGCCAGTGCCACCGGCAACTCGTCCAGGCTCAGATCGACCAGTTCCGCCGCATCGCGCGCCTGCATCAGGGTGTCGGCCACGATCAGCGCCACCGCCTCGCCGGCAAAGCGCACGACGCCGCGCGCCAGAACCGGGCGTTCCGGACCCGCGCCCGTGCCATTGGCCGAGGTGATCTGCTCCCCTTCCATCGCCAGATCAACGCCCAAGGCAGCCAAGGCCCCGGCGTCCAGCACCAGATGCACGCCCCTTGCGCCACGCGCCGCCGACAGATCCAAAGCAAAGCGCCCATGCGCCGCTTGCGCACGCAAAAAGTAGGCGACCAACGCACCCTCTGGCGCAATATCATCGACATAGCGCCCGCCGCCGGTCAGAAACCGCATGTCCTCCAGCCGACCCTTGCCCTGCGCTGCGCCAAATCTTGCCATGCTGTTCCCCCAAACTCTGATCCGAAACAACTACGCCCCCGGCAGGATTTGTCCAGCCGGGGGCGCGTTTCAAGTCAGATTGTGCGGCAGTCAGACCTTGAGCGACAGAACCGTGACCATCCCCAGATCCCCAAAGCCGTTGAAGCGGCTGTTGGTGACGGTGGAATAGGCGCCCATGCCGTGGACGATGACGAAATCACCCTCGGCAATGTCGGACGGGAACGGCATGTCGCCGGGCAGGCGGTCCACCGAATCGCAGGTTGGCCCAAAGCAGATGCGCGGCAGGATCGCCCCGGTGCGACGCACACCTTCGGACGACAGCACCTCGATGCGGTCGATGATGCCGATCTGCCCCAGTTCGAACAGCGATCCATAGATGCCATCGTTCAGGAACACATGCATGTCATCGCGCACCGATTTGACGCGGGCGGCCAAGGTGAAGGCATCGCCACACATCGCACGACCCGGCTCGCAGATCAGCACGGGACGATCCGAGCCAAATGCCTCGGTTGCAACACGGTCAATGGTGGCAAAGGTCGCCTCCAGCTGCGGCAGCACGCCCTCGGCGCGGTGGTTTGGGAAACCGCCGCCGACGTTCAGCCGGGCAATCTTGACGCCCGCCTTTTGCGCGATCACCGCGGCCTCGCGGATGTAGGACGCCCAAGCCGCCGGATCGGTGCATTGCGTGCCGGGGTGGAAGGTGATCGACGGGATAAACCCAGCCGCCGCCACTGTTTTCAGCAACTCGACGGCCACATCTTCGGTTGCGCCAAACTTGGCACCGAAGTTGTAGGCAGCGCCTGCCACCGGCAGTTTGAACCGCACCGTGATTTCGCAATTCTCGGTCGGCACCATTTCGATCAGTTTCGCCAGCTCGGAATGCGAATCGACCGAGTAGGATTTGACCTTGCGCGCCACGGAATGCGCGATTTCTGCGCGCGACCGCACCGGATTGTTGTAATGGATGGCGGCATCCGGGGCCAGGCGCCGGATCAGGTCGATCTCGAACGGAGAGGCGCAGTCAAAGCCCTTGATCCCCGCCGCGATCAGATTTTCCACCACCTCTTCGCCGGGGTTCGACTTGACGGCATAGGTCACAAGACCCGGAAAACCATCCAGAAAACGGCGGGCAACAGCCTGCACGGCGGCGGGTGCGAAAAACAGCACCGGGTTTTCCGGCTGCTGAGTGCGCAGGTATTCGGTCGGGTTGGTCCAGATTGATTTGGACAGTCCCATCGGCGTATTCCCTTCTGCCAACAAGATGCAAATCCCCTTTCGTTGCCGTTAAGGGCAGCGATTTGCTCAGGGCACCTGCAAGGTTTTCCAACCAGGCCAGGTGCGTATGAGCCGCCCTTTTCCTGCAACGTAGGATGCCGCATATGGGCTACAACTTCACCGAACAAAACTATATAAATGGCTGAAATCTTCGTTATAACGACGAAAAAAGGATACATACTGTATGGACGATCTCGATCGCAACATTCTGACCCTGCTGGGGGCCGATGCCCGCATGTCGGTGGCCACTTTGGCGCGCCGTCTGAAGGTGGCGCGGTCGACGATCCAGGCACGGTTGGAGCGGTTGGAGACCGGCGGCATCATCGCAGGCTACACGCTGAAACTGGGTGAAGCCGCGCGGCAAGGCCGCTTGCGGGCGTCGGTTCTGCTGACGATCGAACCGCGCTCTCAGGCCGCCATCCTGACCCGGCTGAAATCGATCCCCGAGGTGGAGCGGGTGTTCACAACCTCGGGCCGCTTTGACCTGCTGTTGCAAGTGGCCGCCTCCAACACCCAACTGCTGGATCAGGTGCTGGACCAGATCGGCGCGCTGACCGGGGTGAAGTCTTCGGAAAGCCTGATCCATCTGAGCACAAGGCTGGACCGCGCAGTTTAAGCCAACCAAGGGCGCGCTTGCCCCCCATAAGAGGGGGGACGCGCCCGCTGCTGTCGCGCACTCTCCATTCACATTGGCAAAAATATCCCCGCCGGAGGCTCTGGACCCGCGCATTCCGGGCATCCGACGCTTGGCCTTGCCCGCCCAATTGTTTAGGACAAGCCAACACGTTCAAGGATGCCCGAAATGCCCATGGAAAAAACCTTCTCTCCGGCCGAGGCCGAGGCCCGGATTTCGGCGCAATGGATCGCGCAGAACGCGGGTCGTGCGGGGGCGAATGCCAAGCCCGGGTCAGAGGCGTTCTCGGTGATGATCCCGCCGCCGAACGTGACCGGGTCTTTGCACATGGGCCATGCCTTCAACAACACGCTGCAGGACATTCTGGTGCGGTGGCACCGGATGCAGGGGCATGACACCTTGTGGCAGGTGGGCACCGACCATGCCGGGATTGCAACGCAGATGGTGACCGAACGCGACATGGCCGCGCATCAGGAACCGACCCGGCGCGAGATGGGGCGTGAGGCGTTTCTGTCGCGCGTCTGGCAGCAAAAGGTGCAATCGCGCGGCACCATCATCGGGCAGTTGCAGCGGTTGGGCGCGTCTTGCGATTGGGAGCGCGAGGCCTTCACCATGTCGGGCGCGCCGGGTGCGCCTGCGGGCGAGGACGGCAATTTCCACGACGCCGTGATCAAGGTCTTCGTGGATATGTACAACAAGGGTCTGATCTATCGCGGCAAGCGGTTGGTCAACTGGGACCCGCATTTTGAAACCGCGATTTCCGATCTCGAGGTCGAGAATATCGAAGTCGCGGGCCATATGTGGCATTTCAAGTATATTCTGGCCGACAAGCAAACCTATGAATATATTGAAAAAGACGAAGACGGGACCGTGGTTCTGCGCGAGACGCGGAATTACATTTCCATCGCCACCACACGCCCCGAAACCATGCTGGGCGATGGCGCGGTGGCCGTGCATCCGTCGGACGCGCGCTACCAATCCATCATTGGCAAGATGGTGCATCTGCCTTTGTGCGACCGTCTGATCCCGATCATTGCCGATGAATATCCCGATCCGACCTTTGGATCGGGGGCCGTGAAAATCACCGGCGCGCATGATTTCAACGACTATGCGGTGGCCAAGCGGGCGGATCTGCCCTGCTACCGCCTGATGGACACCCGCGCCCAGATGCGCTCTGACGGCGCGCCCTATGCCGAGGCGGTGCTGCGCGCGCGCGAAATCGCGGCGGGGTCGCCCGCGAGCGAGTCCGAAGTCGACGCCCTCAACCTCGTCCCCGAAAAATACCGTGGGCTGGACCGTCTGGAAGCCCGCAAACTGGTGATCGCCGACATCAACGCGCTTGGTCTGTGCGTGTCGACCCTGATGTCCGAGATCGACCCCGAAACCGGATCAGAACATCTGACCCGCGAGCCTTTCGTGGAAGACAAGAAGATCATGCAGCCCTTCGGCGACCGCTCGAAAGTGGTGATCGAGCCGATGCTGACCGATCAGTGGTTCGTCGACACCGCCAAGATCGTGGGGCCAGCCCTGGACGCCGTGCGGTCGGGGGCAACCAGGATCATCCCGGAATCGGGCGAGAAGACCTATTTCCACTGGCTGGAGAACATCGAGCCTTGGTGCATTTCGCGGCAATTGTGGTGGGGACATCAGATTCCGGTCTGGTATGGCCTCAATCTCGACGCCCCCGATTTCGCGGATGACGAAGACGACAACGCGCTGGACGAGGTCGAGATCATCAAGTTTCTCGGCGATGGGGGGCACATCGACCGCGAGGCGCGCCACCATTGCGCAGCCGAACTTGCGACGGTGGCTGAGCGTTTCCGCGATGACCTTGCCGCCCTGCCACATCCCTTGAACAACGCCCGTATCGTGGAAGTCGCCGATCGCAGCGCGGCCGTGACGTTGCTCGCGCGGTCATTGGCGGACTACAATCTCAGCCAAGACCCGACCCATCTGACTTACCCGGTCTGGCAAGACCCCGACGTCCTCGACACCTGGTTCTCCTCCGGCCTCTGGCCGATCGGCACCCTTGGCTGGCCCGAGCAAACCCCTGAACTGCAAAAGTATTTCCCCACCTCGACCCTGATCACCGGGGCCGACATCATCTTCTTCTGGGTCGCCCGCATGATGATGATGCAACTGGCCGTGGTGGGTGAAGTCCCGTTCAAAACCGTCTACCTGCACGGCCTCGTCCGCGACGCCAAGGGCAAGAAGATGTCGAAATCCTTGGGCAACGTCATCGACCCGCTGGAGATCATCGACGAATTCGGCGCCGACGCGCTGCGGTTTTCCAATGCCGCGATGGCCTCCCTCGGCGGCGTTCTGAAACTCGACACCGCCCGCATCGCCGGCTACCGCAACTTCGGCACCAAACTCTGGAACGCCTGCCGCTTTGCCGAAATGAATGGCGTGTGGGAAAACCACCAGACCCAAGCCACCCCGCCGAATGCCACCGCCACCGCGAACAAATGGATCATCGGTGAAACCGCCCGCACGCTGACCGAGGTCAACGCCGCCCTCACCGACTACCGCTTCGACCAAGCAGCCGACGCATTGTACAAATTCGTCTGGGGCAAGGTCTGCGACTGGTATGTCGAATTCGCCAAACCCCTGTTCGACGGCCCCGACGCCCCCGAAACCCGCGCCACCATGGCCTGGGTTCTGGACCAAAGCATGATCCTGCTGCACCCGATCATGCCCTTCATCACGACGGAACTGTGGTCCACCACTGGCACTCGCGCCAAACCCTTGGTCCACACCGATTGGCCGACCTACAGCGCCGAACTCGCCGACGCCTCTGCTGCCACCGAAATGGGCTTCGTCACCACCCTGATCGACGAAATCCGTTCCGCCCGCGCTCAGGTCCACGTCCCCGTCGGCCTGAAATGCGACCTTGTGGCCACCGACCTTTCCGCATCGGCCCGCACCGCCTGGGACCGCAACGAGGCGCTGATCAAACGCATGGCCCGTATCGACGGCTTTTCGGAAGGTGCTGCCCCCAAAGGCTCCATCGCCGTTGCGGCGCCGGGGGCCAGCTTTGCGATCCCGCTGGCGGGTCTGATCGATATTGCCGAGGAAAAAGCCCGCCTGACCAAGGCCATGGACAAACTTTCCAAGGAAATCGGCGGGCTGAAAGGGCGCTTGAACAACCCCAACTTCGCCAAATCCGCCCCCGAGGAGGTCATCGCCGAGGCCACAGCCAACCTGCAGGCGCGCGAGGATGAGGCCGGAAAACTGCAAGCGGCGTTGAGCCGTCTGGCCGAACTGGGCTGACCCAGTCCAGCGCCGCCGCCGGTTCACATTGGTGCAAATATCCTCGGGGGTGGCCCGCAGGGCAAGGGGGCAGACAGCCCCCTTTTCACAGCCGCCCCCACTCCCTACATTGGAGTCAGGAGGTCCCAAATGTCCTGGTTCAATCCCCTCACCGAACGCCAGATCGCCAAGGCGCGCGCCAAAGGCGAATTGCAAGGTCTGAAAGGCGAAGGCCAACCCCTGCCCGACCGCCCCGGCGACGCCTTCATCACGCCGGGGGACGCCGTGGGTTTCCGCATCATGGCCGAAGCCGGGGTGCTGCCGCCCGAAATCATCTTCAAGAAACAAGCCGCCGCCCAACGCGCGCATCTGGCCACCCTGACCGACCCGGCCGAGCGCAAAGCCGCCATGGCCATCCTCGCCCAGATCGAACTGCGTCAGGCCATCGCTGAAGAGGCCCGGCGCAAATTCCTGCGCTAGGTTGGGGGCTCGGCGCGCCGCGCAGGTAGGCCGACCCCTCCGAGTCCCTGCCCCGCGCCAGCCCCAGACAAATCACCGTCAACACTGCTGACGCCGCCGCCTTATCCGCCCCCTGAACCGCCGCTTCACAGCGTAAAGCCGCCAGCCCAGACCACGGCCGATGCGACCGCAGCGCATCCGGCAAAACCATCTGCTCGATTGGGCCGCGACGATGGATAACAGTGCGATGGCCCACCTCCAGATGGCCCGTCACCCCACCATCACCAACCCTGAACCGCCGCTGCGCGAGGCCCTTGGCCACACCCACGACGCCCCGATTGTCTGTGATCCCCGCAACATGGCCCGCAGCACCACGCCAAGGCCTCGGCGCGGTGTGACGATATCCTTGCCGCCCTCCAATGCCGTTCCAAACCTTAATTTTCGGTTAAATCGCCCAGCCTAACCCCCTGAAATACCTGATTTCTCTCAAGGTCCCAACTCGGGACCTTCAGATTTCCCCTTGCCAGCCGCCCCCAAACCCGGCCAAATCGCCGGCATGAAAGCCCCCATCCTGACCCCGCTTGCCGCCTCTCTGCCCTCCACCGTTCCCTTCGTCGGGCCCGAGACGCAGGAGCGCCAATCCGGTCGCCCTTTCCGCGCCCGCCTCGGCGCGAACGAGTCCCTCTTCGGCCCCTCGCCCGCCGCCATCAAGGCGATGCAGGATGCGGCGTCACAGGCCTGGATGTATGGCGACCCGGAAAATCACGACCTGAAAAGCGCCCTCGCAACCCATCACGGCTGCCGCCCCGACAACATCGTGGTGGGGGAGGGCATCGACGGGCTGCTGGGTTCTCTGGTGCGCCTGATGGTCGAACCCGGCACCCCGGTGGTGACCAGTCTGGGCGCTTATCCGACCTTCAACTTCCACGTTACAGGCTTTGGCGGCACCCTGCACCGCGCGCCCTACCGGGGCGATCATGAGGACCCGCAGGCGCTGCTGGACCTTGCCACCCGGACGCAGGCGCGGCTTCTCTACATCGCCAACCCCGACAATCCGATGGGCAGCCATCACCCGGCGGCTTTGATCACCGAGATGCTGGCCCAGCTTCCGCCCGAAACCCTGATGGTGCTGGACGAGGCCTATATCGATCTGGCCCCGCCCGGCACCGCCCCCGACATCCCCGCCGACACCCCCAACCTGATCCGCATGCGCACCTTTTCCAAAGCGCATGGCCTAGCCGGGTTGCGGGTGGGCTATGCGATTGCGGCGGCCCCGCTGGTTCAGGCCTTTGACAAGGTGCGCAACCATTTCGGCATGGGCCGCGTGGCGCAGGCCGGGGCATTGGCGGCACTGCAGGACAAAGGCCATCTGCCCCGCGTTTTGGCCCAGGTGACCACCGCCCGCCTCCGGCTGGCCGGAATTGCACGGGCAAATGGCTGGGCGCCGTTGCCGTCAGCCACGAATTTCATCACCTTGGATTGCGGGCGTGACGGCGATTATGCCCGTGCAGTTTTGAGCCATCTGGCAGCGGCGGGCATCTTTGTACGCATGCCCGGCGTCGCCCCGTTGGACCGCTGCATAAGAGTGTCTCTGGGGAATGAAACGGCGCTGGCGGCGTTTGAGGCCGCCCTGGCAGGGGCAATCACAGCGGCGGGCTGATCACTCTGCCGCCATCGCCGGACCCACTGCGGGGGCGGTGCCCACGGGCGTTTCGGCC
>JBIHZO010000428.1:0-3331 GCA_044231405.1 Cypionkella sp.
GAACCCAACCGCTCCCGCCCGCGTTCTCTTGCTGAATGACACCAGCAAAGTGAGCGTATCATGGCAGACGAATACCGGGTTATCGAAGAACGCAACACCACCAAAACCGGCAGCGGCGGCATCGTCGGGGGTCTTGTCGTGGCGGTTGGGGTGCTGGTCTGGCTTGTCCTCGGCGGCGACCTCAAGATGGGGCCAAGCGACACCTCAACCAACACTTCGGTCACCATCGAGGCACCGGAACCCGCAGCAGAACCAGCACCGCCTGAACCCGCAGCGCCGCCCGCAGCTGACCCTGCGCCAAAACCCTGATCTGCGCTGCGGTCTGACCGCGCGCTTTACGTTGACTTGCGGGCGGCCCCAACCGGGGACCGCCCGTTTTCCGTTTGCCTGTCGCGCGTTGTCGACCTCCTATGAAGGAAGCACCCAATGCTGATCCTTGAATGCCCCTATTGCGGCATCAAAGCCGAGGAAACCGAACTTTCGCCGGGGTATGAAGCCCATCTGAAGCGCTTCGGTCCGGGCGCTTCGGACGCAGAGTTCGAAGCTTACATGTTCGCACGCAAGAACCCCAAGGGCGTGCATTTTGAACGCTGGCGCCACACCTACGGCTGCGGAAAGTGGTTCCTGGCCGCGCGTGACACCGCGACTCTGGAGGTGTTCGGGACCTATGCCGCGCAATCCTCGGCACCGCCGGACGCGTTGCAAGATAAGATCAGGGCCAAGCGGCCCGACTGGAAGGGCTTCAAATGAGCACCCGTCTTTCAAAGGGCGGTCGTCTGATCGACCGCACCACCGCGCAGGAATTTTCCTTTAACGGCAAGGCCATGCGTGGGTATCAGGGTGACACCCTTGCCTCGGCATTGCTGGCCAATGATCAGATGCTGGTCGGTCGCAGCTTCAAGTACCATCGCCCACGCGGCATCGTTGCGGCAGGACCAGAAGAGCCGAACGCGCTTGTGGGTCTGGGCAAGGCTGGGCGGTTTGAACCGAACCAACGCGTCACCACGACGGAACTGTTCGACGGGCTGGAGGCGGCCAGCCAGAATCACTGGCCATCCTTGGAATTCGACGTCGGCGTGATCAACAACAGCCTTGCGCGGTTCTTGCCGGGCGGTTTCTACTACAAGACCTTCATGTGGCCACGCGCGGCGTGGAAGCACCTGTTCGAGCCAATCATCCGGCAATCGGCAGGTCTGGGAAAGGCCCCGAAAGAACGGGATGCGGACCGCTATGAACAGGCCTACGCGTTCTGCGATGTGCTGGTGATCGGCGGCGGCATTGCGGGTCTGCAAGCGGCTTTGATTGCGGGCGAAGCAGGCGCACGGGTGATGCTGCTGGAGCAGACGGCGGCCTTTGGCGGTCGGGCTGTTGTGGACGGCGATGCTGTCGAAGGCGACACCGAGTCTTGGGTGAAGTCTGCGGTTCAACGCCTTGAATCGATGGACAATGTCACGATCAAGCTGCGTTGTACCGGGGCAGGGGTCTACGACCATGGCTATGTTCTGGCCGATGAAAAGGTCGCCGACCACACCCCCGGCGACGGGCGGCCAAAGCACCGTTTGTGGCGCATCCGGGCAAGCCAGATCATCACCGCGACGGGCGCGATAGAGCGGCCTTTGTCCTTTGCAGGCAATGACATTCCAGGGGTGATGCTGGCCGGGTCCGTGCGCGACTTTGTGATGAACTTTGCCGTCTCGCCCGGTGATCGCACCGTGATTGTCACCAACAACGACGACGCTTACCGGACCGCCATTGCGCTGCACCGGGCTGGGCTTGCCGTCCCTTGCATCGTCGATGCGCGCAGCGCTGTGACCGGCGATTTGCCAGCGCAGGCGCGGGCTTTGGGCATTCGGATTGCCGCAGGGATGGGGCTGGCCAAGGCCAAGGGCGGCAAACGGGTGACGGCGGTGGCGCTGTGCATGCAGGCGGGCGAAGGCGCTGTCATTGAAGAGATTTCCTGCGACGCGGTTGCCATGTCGGGCGGCTGGTCTCCCGTGGTCCATTTGTGGAGCCATTGCGGCGGCAAGCTGATTTGGGATGCCACCCATGCGCATTTCCGCCCTGATGCCGACCGTCCGCCAACCGGGGCCGACGGGGCCGCTATGGTGGTCGCCGTGGGCAACGCCAATGGCGCGATGACCGCGGCGGATGCGCTGGCCGATGCTGCGCGCGGGGCCAAGGCGGCTTTGCACGCCTTGGGACTTACATCGGACGCCATGGCCGCGACGGCTGTGTCGGCGACGGAGGCTGCGATGGAGCCGATCTGGATCATGCCGCAGGGGGCGAAACCTGCGGCCAAGGCCAAGATGTGGCTGGATTATCAGAACGACGTCAAGGTATCGGACGTGCAATTGGCCGCGCGGGAGGGGTATTCCAGCGTGGAGCACACCAAGCGTTACACCACTTTGGGCATGGCGACGGATCAGGGCAAGCTTAGCAATATCAATGGTTTGGCCGTTCTTGCTGATGCGTTGCATGAAGACATTCCGCAGGTTGGCACCACCACTTTCCGCCCGCCCTATACGCCAGTGATCCTGGGTGCACTGGCTGGGGAGTCGCGCGGTGAGATTTTCCAGCCCCTGCGCAAGACCCCGATGCATGCATGGCACGAGGCCCACCACGCCTATATGGAACCGGTCGGCCTGTGGCGCCGACCCTACACATTCCCGCGTCCCGGCGAGAACCATGAACAGGCGGTCCACCGTGAGGTGACCAACACCCGTTCAAATCTTGGGCTGCTGGACGCATCAACCCTTGGCAAGCTTATTGTCAAAGGGCCGGATGCGGGCCGCTTCCTCGACATGCTTTACACCGGCGTCATGTCGACATTGCCGATCGGCAAATGCCGCTATGGCCTGATGTGTTCCGAGCAGGGCTTTCTGTCGGATGATGGCGTCGTGGCACGGATATCGGAAGATACCTGGCTGTGTCACACCACATCGGGCGGCGCTGACCGCATTCACGCCTGGATGGAGGATTGGCTGCAATGCGAATGGTGGGATTGGCAGGTTTATGTCGCCAACATCACCGAGCAGTTGGCGCAAGTGGCGGTTGTTGGTCCCAACGCACGGAAATTGCTAGAAAAAATGGGTGGCATAGACGTTTCAAAGGAAACGCTGCCGTTCATGCAATGGGCTGATGGCACTCTGGGCGGCTTTGCTGTACGCGTGTACAGGATCAGCTTCTCGGGTGAACTTAGCTATGAGATCGCGGTTGCGGCCAGTGAGGGTGCGGCTTTCTGGGCGGCCTTGCATGCGGCGGGAGCCGAGTTTGGAGCAATGCCTTACGGCACCGAGGCACTGCACATCATGCGGGCCGAAAAGGGCTTCAT
>JBIHZO010000427.1:0-3331 GCA_044231405.1 Cypionkella sp.
GAAAAGCCAGCAAAACCAGAGCGGAAAAGATCCACGCCAGTTGGTTCATTGCAGATCGGCGAATGCGGCCTGCAGACGCGCAACTGCCTCAATCACCTGCGCGCGCGGGCAGGCAAGGTTGAAGCGCAGGTAAGACTCACCGCCCGCCCCGAACGGTGTGCCGTGGTTGGCCGCGATCTTCGCCTGCTTTTCCACCCGCGCGATGAACTCGGCCTGCGCCATCCCAGTGCCCGCGAAATCCACCCAAGCCAGATAGGTCGCTTCAAGGTTCATGGACCGCAGGCCCGGTATCGCATTGATGCCGTTGTTGAATATCTGCGCGTTCCCGTCCAGGTATGCCACCAGAGCATCCACCCAGGCCGCCCCTTCTGGCGAATAAGCAGCGGTCGCCATGAACATCCCGAACGAATTCGGCGAAATCCCCATCGCATTCATCCGCGCCGCAAACCGCGCGCGCAGCACCGGATCGGCGATGATCACATTGCCCGAATGCGCGCCCGCGATGTTGAAGGTCTTGGTTGTGGCCGTCATCATCACCAAACGGTCGGCAATATCGGGAGCAGCATTGGCCATGACGGTGTGTTTCTGCCCCGGCATCACCAGATCGTGGTGAATTTCGTCCGACACCAGAATCAGATCATGCCGCAGGCAGAAATCTGCGACACCGCGCAATTCGGCCTGTGTCCACACCCGCCCGCCCGGATTGTGCGGCGAGCACAGGATCATCATGGTTTCGCGGCCCGTCAGCCGTGTTTCCCACGCGGCAAAATCCATCTCATACCGGCCATCGACCAAGGCCAGCGGACACTCCGTCACGCCGCGTCCCGCGCCTTTGATCACCCGCGCAAAAGCATGGTAAACCGGGGTCGTCAGCACCACATCATCGCCCGGTTTGGTGAAAGCATCGACGCACATAGCGGTGCCGTTCACCAAGCCATGCGTGGTGAAGATCGCAGCGCGTTCAATCTCCCATCCATGGCGGGTTTGCATCCACCAACGGATTGCGTCCAGATACTCGGCCTCGTCGCCGTAATAGCCATAGACGCCATGGGCCAGCATTTTTTCCAACGCGACCTGCACGCAATGGGGTGGCCGGAACTCCATATCCGCGACCCACATGGCGATGCCATCCTTGGCCGGGACGCCATAAAACGCCTCCATCGAATCCCACTTCACGGAATGGGTGCCAAAACGGTTCACTTGAGTGTCGAAGTCCATGCTCTGCCTGCCAGTTTGATGAAGTCTATAGTTCCAGATAGCGTCTCGTATTCGGGAAGTCTTACCTAATAGAGTCTCAATATTGGGACAGAGCATCTTTCAGGTCGACCATATTGGAATAATTTCTTTTTAAGGACGATCGTCGGCAATTTGGCCCGTTTTCCCCACACCCTCTTGCACCAATCCCCCCCGCGCCGTAAATCCAAAAGATGATCCGCGACATCCTGATCCATCCCGACCCACGCCTCAAGAAGCCTTGCGACCCCGTTGCACAGGTGACGGCCGAGGTTTCTCAACTGGCCGCCGACATGCTGGACACCATGTATGACGCGCCCGGCATCGGTCTTGCCGCGCCGCAGATCGGGGCGATGATGCGGGTGATCGTGATGGATTGCATCAAGGACGGTCCGCCAGAACCGATGGTGCTGATCAACCCGGCGGTCATCTGGGCGTCGGAGGACCTGTCGACCTATGACGAGGGCTGCCTTTCGATCCCCGACCAATACGCCGAGGTCAAGCGCCCGGCCTCAGTGACGGTGCGCTGGATGGATCTGCAAGGGGTCGAGCAGGAACGGCAGTTTGCGGGCCTTTGGGCCACCTGCGTGCAGCACGAAATTGACCATCTGAACGGCAAGCTGTTCATTGATTATCTTGGCCCTCTCAAGCGGCAGATGATCACGCGCAAGATGGAAAAGCTGAAGCGCGAATTGGCGCGCGGTTGATGGCGAACGGGGCATGCGATGACTGAACGGCTGTGTCTGCGCTATCCGCACCCCTGTCTGAAAATTCCGGCACAAGATGTTGTGGCCATCACCGATGATATTCGGGCGATTTGGGCCGATATGGTGGACACTATGGATGCGATGCCGGGCTACGGTCTGGCTGCCGTGCAAATTGGCATCCCTCTGCGGCTGGCCGTCGTGGATTGCTCCGAGGGGCGTGGCAAAGCGATTCTGCTGGCCAACCCAGTGATCTTGCACTTATCAGGCCAGCTGCGCGAGCATGAAGAGGCCTCGCCCAACCTGCCGGGCGTATCGGCCGTGGTCAGCCGTCCGCGCGCAGTGACGGTGCGTTACATGAACGCTGAAGGGGCTACGGAAGACCGCGATTTCGTTCATCTTTGGGCGACCTCGGTGCAGCATCAGATCGACCATTTGGCGGGAAAGATGTACTTTGACCGTCTGTCGCCGCTCAAGCGGAAAATGCTGCTGGTACGGGCCGAAAAGCTGATGAAGCGCGCATGAAAATCATTTTCATGGGCACGCCGGATTTCTCGGTCCCGGTGCTGGATGTCTTGGCGCAACAGCATGAAATTATTGCCGTTTACACCCAACCGCCCCGCCCTGCAGGCCGGGGAAAAGCCGACCGTCCAAGCCCCGTGCATGCCCGCGCCTTGGCGCTTGGTTTGCAGGTGCGGCATCCGGCTTCGCTGCGCAGCGAAGAGGTGCAGCATGACTTTGCTGCGCTGGATGCGGATGTGGCGGTTGTGGTCGCCTATGGGTTGATATTGCCCCAAGCCGTGCTGGACGCGCCGCGTCTGGGTTGCCTGAACATCCACGCCAGCCTGTTGCCCCGATGGCGCGGCGCAGCCCCCATTCACCGCGCAATCATGGCAGGCGATCCGCAATCCGGCGTGTGCATCATGCAGATGGAGGCGGGGCTGGACACCGGCCCGGTTCTGCTGCGCGAGGCCACGCCGATCGGTGCAGAAGACACCACCGCCGACCTTCACGACCGCTTGTCAGCCATGGGTGCGCGGCTGATTTGCACCGCTCTGTCCGGCACTTTCGCCGCCGAACCGCAACCCACTGAGGGCATCACTTACGCGACGAAAATCGACAAGGCCGAGGCGCGGATCGACTGGACGCAGCCTGCCGAAAGCGTGGACCGCCTGATCCGCGGCCTGTCGCCCTTTCCCGGCGCGTGGTGTGATATCGGCGGAGAGCGGGTGAAGTTTCTGCGCTCACGTTTGGCGGCAGGGCAGGGCCGGCCGGGTCAAGTGTTGCAGGGGCTGCACATTGCCTGTGGCAGCGGCGCGGTGGAAATCCTTCAGGCACAACGTGAAGGCAAACGCCCTGTCGCTGCTGCTGATTTCCTGAACGGGCTGGCCTTG
>JBIHZO010000075.1:0-10908 GCA_044231405.1 Cypionkella sp.
GCCGGTGAAAGTCGTATAGGGGCTGAAACCATAGTGTGTTCAAGCTGTCATCGCACCAGACCGGACAATCTGGCCCTGGCCCCCGAAACCAAGCCACACAGGCCCCCCAGTGCGGGTCTGGATTGGCAGTTGGCCCCGGTGGACTTTCAGTGGTTTGACAAAAGCAAATCCGAGATTTGCGCCCAGCTTTCCGACCCTGCCCGCAATGGTGGACGTGACTGGTTGGGGCTGGCCGAGCATCTGGTGGATGATGCGGGGCACATCGGCTTTGTTCTGTGGGGGTGGAACCCCGGTGCCGGTCGCGATCCTGCACCCCACACGCTGCAGGCCCATGTGAACGACATGCTGGAATGGGGTGTCGCCGGTCAACCCTGCCCGGTAAATTGAGGAGCACGCCGTGAACCAGACCAATCGGAAATTCCTGATCGCCGCTCTGCTTTTGTTCCTGTCCGCCGCTTTGCACCTGTCCGCCGCTTTGCACCTGCCCGTGGCCGCACTGGCCATGGCTGATTTCGGTGGACGCATGATGTTGGCTGCTGTGGTTCTGTCGGCGCTTGGGGTCGGGGTCTACCAGCAGCGGCGCTGGGTGGCGTACCCGGCCTTCCTGATGACGATCTTTGGCATTTCGGCGGCCATCTTCTGCGGTCTGGAAAGTGACGGCACAGTGGTGGTGCTGCTTTGGCTGATCGGTCTGGCTGACTTGCTGGCTGCGGGTGTCTTGTTCGTCCTGCTTTGGCACAAGCACCGCGCCCTGACCTGATTGGCGTGATCCGTTGGTCTTTTGGCGTGATCCGCAATTGAAGTGAAGGGGGGAAACGTCCACCTCGGAGCCATCGCAGGCAGCGTCAGAGGCAGGACCATGACACAGACCATCTTCATCACCGGCGCATCCAGCGGCATCGGCAAGGCAACGGCCCTGTACTTTCACGACAAGGGATGGAATGTCGTGGCCACCCTGCGGGACCCGGCGCAAGCGGGCGATCTTGCGACTTTGCCAAGGGTTCTGGTCACGCGGCTGGATGTGACGGATGCGCCCTCGATCACGGCGGCGGTCGATGCGGCCCACGCCCGGTTCGGTGGCATCGACGCGCTGCTGAACAACGCAGGCTATGGTGCCTATGGGCCGCTGGAAGCCTTTGACATGGAAGGCATTCGCCGCCAGTTCGATACCAATGTCATCGGGCTTCTGGACGTAACCAAGGCGGTTCTGCCCCTGATGCGCGCGCAGGGCAAAGGCGTGATCGTCAACATCTCTTCGATCGGGGGGCGCATGACCTTTCCGCTTGGCACGCTGTATCATGGCACGAAATTCGCGGTGGAGGGTTTGTCGGAAGCCCTGCATTATGAACTTGAACCCTTGGGCATCCGGGTCAAGATTGTGGAGCCCGGCATGATCGCCACCGATTTCAGCGGGCGTTCCTTCGATTTCCGCCAGACGCCCGAATTGATCGCCTATCAGCCCGTCGTGGACAAGCTTTTTGCAGTCCTCGGCAGCCCCGAGATTGCCGCTACAGCCGCGCCGCCGTCGGTTGTGAGCGAGGCGATCTGGGCCGCTGTCACTGATGGCACGTCCCGCCTGCGCTATACCGCCGGAGCAGATGCCGCCGCATACATGGCCGCGCGGTCCGCGCAGGATGACGCGACCTTCATCGGGGGTGTTAAGGCACAGTTCGGCTTGGGCGGGTAAGCAAGGCCCGTTGTCTTCCTCTGGATCCGCACGGGGTCAATCTGGATGGGGCCAATCTGGGTTTCGGCGGTTTGATGGTGCGGGTCCCGTGCAGCGATGCATTCTTCGAAGGATTTGAGGCGGCGCATCTTCGCCTCGATCCGGCTGCGGGAGCGATATTCCTTCCAGAGCGTGCAGAAAGCCCTGTATCGACCATGCTTTAGAACCGGCTGGCTGAAGGGTGCCTTTGCGGGCGGCAGCGGCCGGACAATCCTTCCTCCAAGGCTGATTGTTCTTTGGGAAGCGAAGGATCGCGGTTGCTTGGCGGTCGATGATGGAAGTGTCGCAACGGCGAGCGTCATGGGCGCCGTCCGCAGTCAGGTGCCGATTTCAGCGGCTTTCAGCCCCAGTTGCATGACGTTGCAGGTCAAGGAGTGGCGCTGGAACGCCGGAATACACGCGACCGGCCCAGACACCGACCGCCCCTCGCGCGCTGGCACCAGACCAGACCGTGCCAGATAGCGGGGCGAGATGCCGCAGTGGCCTTTCGCGCAGCAGGTTTTTTGGCACGAATAACTCTGGTGCGCCCAATGGCGCGAAATTAGTTGTTTGTCATGAAAGGTGATTCGAGGAACTCTGAGATCATCACAAAGTCCTGTGATCTGTGTCTTGGGAGCCAAATGCCGCGTATCGCCCGTCTTGAAACATTCCACGATGAGTTTGTCTGCTTTGTCCGCGCGACGGCAGAGGACGGGGCTTTCGGATGGGGTCAGACTTCGACCTACAATGCGGACATAACCGCGCAGGTGTTTCATCGGCAAGTTGTGCCATGGGCTTTGGGTGCCGACAGCGCCGATATCGCGGGCCTTGTGCATCTGATCGAACGGCGCGAGCACAAGTATCCCGGAAGCTACCGCGCCCGGGCGCTGGCGGGGCTGGACACCGCCCTTTGGGACATGGCTGGGCGGCGGGTCGGCAAACCGGTGGCCAGCCTGATCGGCGGCGGGCCGGGGCGCATTCGTGCCTACGCCAGTTCGATGAAGCGCGACATCACCCCAAGGGATGAGGCGGACAGGTTGCTACGCCTTTGTGCGGAACAGGGATTCACGGCTGCGAAATGGCGGATTGGTGCCGAATGTGGTGAAGACCGGGACGAGTGGCCGGGGCGGACCGAAGAGATCATCCCGGCCCTGTCGCGCGCCCTAGGCGACGGCATCGACAAGCTGGTCGATGCCAATTCCGGTTTTTCGGTTCCGCGCGCCATCGAGGTGGGGCGGATGCTGGCGGATCATGGCATCGGCCATTACGAAGAACCCGTGCCCTACTGGGATCTGGAAGCGACCCGGGCCGTGACCGAGGCACTCGCGGTCGACGTGACCGGGGGCGAACAGGACTGGGACAAGGGCACATGGTCCCGCATGATTGCCATGCGCGCTGTCGATGTCGTGCAGCCGGATGTGATGTACATGGGTGGCTTGGCCCGGACCTTGCAGGTGGCGCAGATGGCCCAGACAGCGGGCTTGGCCTGCACGCCGCATTCGGCAAACCTGTCTTTGGTGACGATGTGTTCGATGCACCTGCTGGCAGCGATCCCCAATGCCGGGAAATATCTTGAACTTTCGATCGAGGGTGACGACTACTATCCGTGGCAGCGCGACCTGTTTCTGGGTCAGCCCTTCGCCGTGACGGATGGCCACGTCACCGTGACCGACACCCCAGGTTGGGGGGTGGAGATCAATCCAGCCTGGCTTGACCGGGCAACCTATACCGAAGCCGCAATCGAGAGCTTCAGACCAAGCGCTTATGGCGCACTTTATCACAAGGGAGGAAAAGCATGACAAACCCGATGTTTCCGCGCGGAATGACCCGTCGCGGCCTGCTCAAGAGCGGGATCGCCATGACTGCGGCGGGGCTGATCCTGCCTGTCGGCATGGCAATGGCCCAGGCGGCACCAAAGAAGGGTGGCGTGTTCCGTGTTGGCATTGGCCACGGCTCGTCAACCGACGGCTATGATCCCGGCCTGTGGGACCAGCTTTACGTCCAGACTTTCGCGGCAGCCCGCCACAATTACCTGATTGAAATTGCGCCGGATGGCAATCTTGTGCCGGAAATCGCGGAAAGCTGGGACTCCGCAGATGGCATGACTTGGGTCTTCAAGATCCGTCAGGGCGTCAGCTTCCATTCGGGCAAGCCGGTGACGGCAGAGGATGCTGTGGCATCGCTGAACCACCACCGCGGCGAGGCGTCGACTTCGGCTGCGAAACCGTTCTTCGACGCTGTGACCGATATCAAGGTCGATGGCACGAATGTGGTTGTCACGCTGAACGCCGCCAACGCGGACTTCCCCTATCTGATGTCAGACTACCATCTGCCCGTCATGGCCAGCGCAGACGGCATGATTGACCCGACATCGACCGACGGCTGCGGCGGCTACATCGTCGAAAGCTATGAGCCGGGTGTGCAAGCCACGCTGAACCGCAACCCGAACTACTGGAAATCGGACAAGGCGCACTTTGACCAGATCGTTCTTTTGTCGATCCTTGACCCTGCGGCGCGCCTGAACGCGCTGATGACCGGCGAGGTTGACACCATCGATCAGGTCGATCCGGCCTCGATCGCGCTTTTGGAAAGCCGCGGCGTGGCCAAGATCCTGTCGATCTCTGGTAACGCGCACTATGTCTTCCCGATGGATGCGCGCGTGGCTCCCTTCACCGACAACAACGTGCGTCTGGCGCTGAAATACGCTTTCGACCGGCAGGAACTGGTGGACAAGATCCTGGCCGGCCATGGCTCGGTTGCAAACGACAACCCGATTGGTCCGGCAAACCGCTATTTCCATGCCGAGATGGAAGCAAAGACTTATGATCCGGACAAGGCAAAGTTTCACCTCAAAGAGGCTGGACTGGATAAGCTGGAGGTCACTCTTTCGGCCGCCAACGCTGCCTTCAACGGTGCGGTCGATGCGGCTGTTCTGATGAGCGAGAAGGCCGCAGCCGCGGGCATCACGATCACCGTGGATCGGGTGCCGGATGACGGTTATTGGGACAATGTCTGGATGAAGAAGCCGTTCTGCGCGTCCTATTGGGGTGGCCGTCCGGTCGAAGACCAGATGTTCACCACAGCCTACAAAGCGGGCGCTGAGTGGAACGAAAGCTTCTGGTCGAACGAAAAGTTCGATGGCTTGTTGGTCGCGGCGCGCTCGGAGCTGGATGATGCCAAACGCCGGGAAATGTACCAAGAGATGCAGACGATCGTATCTTTCGAAGGATCGACGATCATCCCGATGTACAACAACTATGTGATGGCCTTGTCCAACGCCGTGGCGACCCCCGAGAAGGTTTCCAACAACTGGAACCTTGACGGCTTCCGTTGCGTAGAGCGCTGGTGGTTTGCCTGAGCCGAGGCGTTTGAAAACTTGGCCCCGACAGGATCTGCCTGTCGGGGCCTTTCGGTCGTTGCGGCACCAGAACATCGGGCCTCAGGTCAAAACGGGGGGAAAAGATGAACGATATCTGGCGGATGATCGGGCAGCGGCTGCTGTTGGGCGTGCTGACCCTGTTCATCATTTCCGTGGTGATCTTTGGTGCAACCGAACTTCTGCCGGGCGATCTCGCCCGCGAGCTTTTGGGCCAGTCGGCAACCGAGGACACCTTGGCCGCGTTGCGCGAACAGCTTGGCTTGAATGATCCCGCGCCACTTCGCTACTGGAACTGGTTGACCGGCGTGCTGCAGGGCGACTTCGGCGTGTCGATGGCAACGAAGAAGCCGATCTCGGAACTGGTCGGCGTTCGGCTTGGCAACACGCTGTTTCTGGCACTTTATGCTGCCGCCCTGTCTGTTCCCCTGTCGCTGCTGCTGGGGGTTCTGGCGGCCCTTTGGCGCAATTCGATCTTTGATCGGGCCTCGAATGCACTGGCCCTGACGGCGATTTCCTTCCCTGAATTCTTCGTGGCCTACATCCTTGTTCTGTGGCTGGCGCAGACCGGCCTGTTTCCGTCGATGGTTCGCATCACAGCGACGACGACCACGGGCAATCTTTTGTACATGGCGTTTCTGCCCGCATTGACGCTGACCCTTGTCGTCACCGCCCATATGATGCGCATGACGCGAGCCGCCATCATCAACCTGCTGGCCTCGCCCTATATCGAGATGTCGCGGCTGAAGGGCATGTCGCCGATGCGCGTCGTGCTGCGCCATGCGGTGCCGAATGCGCTGGCGCCGATCATCAACGTGGTGGCATTGAACCTTGCCTACCTGATCACAGGCGTCGTGGTGGTCGAGGTGGTCTTCGTCTACCCGGGCCTTGGGCAATTGATGATCGACGCGGTGACAAACCGTGACATTGCGGTGGTGCAGGCCATCGCGCTGATCTTTGCCTCGGCCTATGTCCTGCTCAACCTCATCGCGGATGTGCTCTCGACGATCACCAACCCGCGCCTGATGCACAGGAAGTAGGGCCATGACCATTGTTCTTTCCATTCTCGTCGGGCTGGGCCTGTTCTTCATCATCGGCATCGCCGCCCGCGCAGCCCTGCGCATGGCAGCCCCGGCCCGTCACAAACCGATGTTCCGCGACATGCCGCTGACGGCTTCTTTCGGGTTGGCGGTCATCTTTATCTATGTTTTGGTGGCCACTCTTGCCCCCGCCATCGCCCCTTACGGCGAGGGCGAGGTTTTGGGCGCGCAATATCTGCCTTGGGCAGCGCCGCACTACCTTGGCACCGACAAGCTGGGCCGCGACATGCTGACCCGGTTGATCTATGGCGCGCGCAACACTGTGGGCATTGCCTTTGCCACCACGGCATTGGCCTTTATCGTGGGGTCGGTGCTTGGCATTTGGGCGGCACTGGTCGGCGGCCGCCTTGACCAGTGGGTGTCGCGCTTTGTCGATGCACTGATGGCCATTCCGGCGCTGATCTTCTCGCTTTTGCTGCTGACGATCTTCGGCACCTCGGTGCTGACGCTGATCCTTGTCATTGCAGCTGTCGATGCCACCCGTGTCTACCGTCTGGCACGGTCGGTCGCCCAAGGCATCGTGGTGATGGACTATATCGAGGCCGCACGTCTGCGCGGCGAAGGCATGTGGCGTCTGATCCGGCGCGAGATCCTGCCCAATGCGATGGCACCGCTGGTGGCCGAGTTTGGCCTGCGCTTCTGCTTTGTGTTCCTGTCGATCTCGGCGCTGTCGTTCCTTGGTCTTGGCATCAAGCCGCCCACCGCCGATTGGGGCAGCATGGTGCGCGAGAATGCGACGCTGATCACCTTTGGCGACATCACCCCCCTGCTGCCCGCCGGGGCCATCGCGCTTTTGACTGTGGCGGTCAACTTCGTGGTGGACTGGCAATTGCACCGCGCGAGCGGGTTGAAGGAGTAAGCCCATGGAAAAACAGGTGCTTCTGACCATCAAGGGGCTGAAGATCGAGGGACTGTCGGGCGATGCCTGGCACCCGATCATCAAGGGCGTAGACCTGACCCTGCACAAGGGCGAGGTGCTGGGCCTGATCGGGGAATCCGGGGCGGGCAAGTCGACGCTGGGTCTGGCGGCGATGGGCTTTGCCCGCGACGGCTGCCGCATCTCGGGCGGGACCATCGGTTTTGACGGCATCGACTTGCGGACCGCCTCTGAATCCACGCGGCGCGGGTTGCGCGGCAAGCGCATCGCCTATGTGGCGCAATCGGCGGCGGCCAGCTTCAACCCGGCCCACAAGCTGATCGACCAGTATTGCGAGGGCCCGGTTGTTCACGGCGTGATGTCGCGTGAAAAGGCCGAGGCCGATGCGGTGGAGCTTTACCGCCGCATGCGCCTGCCCAATCCCGAAGAGATCGGCTTTCGCTATCCGCATCAGGTCTCGGGCGGGCAATTGCAGCGCGCGATGACGGCGATGGCCATGTCCTGCCGCCCCGACCTGATCATCTTTGACGAACCGACGACTGCGCTGGACGTGACCACCCAGATCGAGGTTCTGGCCGCGATCCGCGACATCGTCCGCCAATTCGGGACTGCGGCGATCTACATCACGCATGACCTTGCGGTGGTGGCCCAGATGGCCGACCGGATCAAGGTTCTGTTGCGTGGGGATGAGGTGGAGGAGGCCGATACCCGCAGCATGTTGACCGCCCCGCGCGAGGAATACACCAAGAGCCTCTGGGCGGTGCGCAGCTTTGCCCGGGCCGAACAGCCGCCCGCGACCGGCACGCCCATTGTCTCAGTGCGTAATGTGACGGCGGGTTACGGTGCGGTCGATGTGCTGAAGGATGTCAGCTTTGACATCCATGCCCGCCGCACCGTGGCCGTCGTGGGCGAAAGCGGGTCGGGCAAATCCACGACGGCGCGTGTGATCACCGGGCTTCTGGTGCCGCGCAAAGGTGAGGTGCTGTTCAACGGCAAGGCGCTGCCCCCCAGCTTCAAGGCCCGGAGCCGCGAGGAACTGCGCCAGTGCCAGATGATCTACCAGATGGCCGACACCGCGCTGAACCCCAAGCTGCGCCTGCGGGAACTGATTGGGCGTCCAGCCGAGATGTATCTGGGATTGAAAGGAAAAGCGCTCGAGACGCGCATCCGGGACCTTTTGGCGCTGATCGAACTGGAGCCGGACAAATACATCGACCGATTGCCGAGCGAGCTTTCAGGCGGGCAAAAGCAGCGCATCGGCATTGCCCGCGCGCTTGCCGCCGAGCCGCAACTGATCATTTGCGACGAAGTTACCTCTGCACTGGACCAGATCGTGCAGGAGGGCATCCTCAAGCTTCTCGACCAGCTGCAATCGGAGTTGAACCTTGCTTACATGTTCATCACGCATGACCTTGCCACGGTAAAATCCATCGCTGACGAGGTGGTGGTCATGCAGCACGGGGCAGTGGTCGAGCGTGGGCCGAAAGCGGTGCTTTTTGCCAGTCCGAAGCAGGATTATACCAACCTTCTTCTCTCGTCGGTTCCGGAAATGGACCCCGACTGGTTGACTCGACTGCTCACTGCGCGAGGTGCCAATGCGTGATTTTTCAGGGATATCCGCACTGGTGACAGGCGGGGCATCGGGTCTTGGTCTTGCCACGGCGCGTGCGCTGGCCGAGGCGGGCGCAAGGGTCGCCGCACTGGATTTGAACGTCGGCACGTCGGAGCCGGATATCTTGCATCTGGCCTGCGATGTCGCCGATGACGCCTCGGTCATCGCAGCACTTGATGCGGCGGAGCGTGCGCACGGGCCAGCAAGAATCGTCGTCAACTGTGCAGGGATTGCCGGTTCGATGCGGTTGGTGGGTCGCGACGGCCCGGTGGAAATGGCGCGGTTCGAACGGGTGATCCGGGTGAACCTGTTGGGTACGGTTTCGGTGATGACCAAGGCCGCCGCCCGGATGATGACGCTTGACCCCATCGGGCCAGATGGCGAACGCGGCGTCATCGTCAACACCGCCTCGATCACCGCCTTTGAAGGTCAGATCGGCCAGGGGGCCTATGTCGCCTCGAAAGGGGCGATCGCCGCGATGACCATTCAGGCCGCCCGCGAATTCGCCGCCCGCGGCGTGCGGGTTCTGGCCATCGCGCCGGGTCTGTTCCACACGCCCATGGCTTCTGAAGTTCCGCCCGAGGTGGTCGACGCCATCACCTCGGACGCGATCTTTCCGCGCCGATTTGGCGAGCCGGAAGATTTCGCTGACCTTTGTTTGTCGATGATCCGCAACCCCATGCTGAACGGTGAGGTGATCCGGCTGGACGCCGGAGTGAGGCTGCGGGCACGCTAGGACAAGTCCTGTCTGTCCTCTTCGGCTTTGGCGATCAGCCAATCTCTGAAGAGGGCAGCATCAGGCTGGCTGAGGCCTTCCTCCGGAGTCAGAATGTAAAAGGCTTCCTGAACCGGAACCGAAAGTGCAAAGGGGCGGACCAGCCGCCCTGATCTCAGTTCTTTCGTGGACATGGAGGTGCGCCCCAACGCGACACCTCCGCCATTTGCGGCGACCTCATAGGCCATCAGCGAGGAGTCGAACTGCTCGCCCGCGCCCGAATTCACCTTGGTGGCACCTGCGGCTGCCAGCCAAGTGGACCAGCCTTCTTTGTAGCCCATGACATGCAGAAGACGCTCTTTCGCCAGATCATCGGGCGCTCCCAACCGCGCGGCAACCTCGGGCGTGCACAGCGGATCCAGCCGCTCCCAGGTTACGCGCTGAGCCACGATCCCGCGCCATTTGCCGCTGCCATAGCGGATGTCCAGATCATATCGCTCGGTTTCGGCTTCCTCGGACCAAACCGATGAAATGATCCGGACCGGCACCTTGGGATACTCCTCAAAGAAGCTGGGCAGGCGCTCAGCGATCCAGTTCACTGCCCAACCAAGCGGTGCACGCACTGTCAGTATCGCGTTGCGTCGATTGCCAAAGACTTCCTGAGTGCCCGCAGCCAGCCGTTCGAAGGCGTCATTCACCTTTGGCAAGTATGCGGCCCCGGCTTTGGTCAATGCCAGACTGCGCGGCAGGCGTTCGAACAGACGTTCGTGCAGGTGATGCTCCAGCAGCTTCACCTGCTTGGAAATGGCGGCTTGCGTCAGATTCAACTCGGCTGCAGCATTGGTAAAGCTAAGGTGCCGCGCCGACGCTTCGAACGCGCGCAGCCACGGAAGTGGCGGCAATTGATGTCCCATTTTCCGAACTCCCTCACACCGCCGCAAGATACCCAGTTGGCGCTCGAATCGCGGCCTGCAAAAGACGCAGGGCTATCCGCAAGCGAAGCTTAGCCCCTTTTTTTGTCATGTGTAAGTTGGTCAATCACGGGTTAGGCTTTCGCTGTTCCAGATGGATGAACCCATGACAACCCTCCCGCATACCCAACTTCTCATCGGCCAGATGCTCAGAGCGCCTGCCGGTCGAAACCCCGAACAGACGATCCATGACGGCACAGGGCAGGTCCAGACCTACCGCCAGTTCCATGCCCGGATCGGCCAATTGGCGGCGGCGTTAAACCGATTGGGTCTGGGGCGCGGAACCACCGTTGCGGTGATGGATTGGGACACGTCACGGTATCTGGAATGCTTTTTCGCCATACCGATGATCGGGGCGACATTGCACACAGTGAACATCCGCCTGTCGCCCGAGCAAGTGCTGTTCACGATAAACCATGCCGAAGATGACGCAATCCTCTGTCATGCGGATTTTCTGCCGCTGCTGCTGCCACTGTTGCCGCGGATCAAGCGCCCGGCGAGGTTGATTTTCATGACAGATGTCCCGGCACCGCTGCCGGACGGGTTTGACGG
>JBIHZO010000430.1:0-3309 GCA_044231405.1 Cypionkella sp.
TCTGCCGTCGCAGGGTCGGCCAGATCGGCCGCAATCACCTCCACCGCCACCTTGTAGGTCTGGCGCAACCACGCCGCATGCGCCTCCAGCTTGTCGAGTGACCGCGCGGTCAGGATGACGTCAAAGCCATCCTTGGCGGCCAGAGTGGCAAACTCCCGCCCCAGCCCCTCGGATGCCCCCGTGACCAGTGCCCAGATTGCCATCAGCCCAGTGCCGCCACGCCCGGCAGCACTTTGCCTTCCATCCATTCCAGGAAAGCCCCGCCTGCGGTCGAGATGAAGGTGAAGTCATCCGCAGCCCCGGCCTGGTTCAGCGCGGCCACGGTATCACCACCGCCTGCAACCGACACCAGCTTGCCTGCCTTCGTCAAAGCCGCCGCAGACTGCGCCGCTGCATTGGTGGCCATGTTGAACGGTTCAATCTCAAACGCACCCAAAGGCCCGTTCCAGATCAGGGTTTTGCAGCCCTCAAACACCTTGGTCAGTTCTGCCACCGTCGCTGGCCCCGCATCCAGAATCATCGCGTCGGCCGGGCAATTCCCCACGGCCACCGTTTCACTCGCAGCGCCCGCCTTGAACTCGCGCGCCACCACTATATCCACCGGCAGATGGATCACACAGCCCGCGGCCTTGGCCTTGGCGACAATCTCCAACGCCGTCGCCGCCATGTCGCGTTCGGCCAAGGATTTGCCAACCTCGACCCCCTGCGCCACCAAAAACGTGTTCGCCATGCCGCCTCCGATCACCAGATGATCGACCTTCGTCACCAGATTGCCCAACAGCTCCAGCTTGGTCGAAACCTTGGCCCCGCCCACCACTGCCACAACCGGGCGCTCCGGCTTGCCCAAAGCCGCCTCAAGCGCCGCCAGTTCCTCGGCCATCAACCGGCCCGCAAAGGACGGCAGCAGCTTGGCGATGCCTTCGGTCGACGCATGTGCGCGGTGTGCCGCCGAAAACGCATCATTGCAGAACAAATCGCCAAGACCGGCCAAAAACTGCGCCATCCGCGGGTCGTTGGCCTCTTCCATCGGCGAAAACCGGGTGTTTTCTGCCAGCACCACGGCATTCTGTGGCAGGGCGTCAATCGCCGCCCGACTGGGTGTTTCCATGAACACCACCGCCCGTCCCAAAGCCGCTTCCAGCACTGGTTGTACCAAACGCAGCGACATCTCTGGCACCACCTTGCCCTTGGGCCGCCCATAATGCGCCAGCAGCACCACCTTGGCCCCGCGCGCAATCAGGTCCTGCACAGTAGGCACGATTTTCTCGATCCGTGTGGCATCTGTCACCACACCGTTTTCCATCGGCACGTTGATATCCACGCGTGTCAACACGGTTTTGCCCGCCATGCCGACATCATCAATCGTTTTCCAAGCCATCGTGCCCTCCTGAACTCTTTGCAACTGTTTCCGCCCATCCGGGGCTTACGTCAACCACCAGCCCTTTCCCTTCCTGCAATCTGGCGCTAGTTTCTGCGCCAACCTAAATCAAGGAAATGACCCATGGCCGAGATCAAAGACCCGGAAAACACCCTGATCATCACGCTGAAAGACGGCGAAGTGGTGGTTGCGCTGCTGAACGATGTGGCACCCAAGCATGTCGAGCGCATGAAAACCCTTGCCCGCGCCAAGGCTTATGACAACGTCTGCTTTCACCGCGTGATCGAAGGCTTCATGGCGCAGACCGGCGATGTCGCCAATGGCAACATGGAAGAGGGTTTCAACCTGCGCCGCGCAGGAACGGGAGGTTCGGATCATCCCGATCTGCCCGCCGAGTTCTCAAAGCTGCCGCATGACCGGGGCACCATCGGCGCCGCGCGTTCGTCCAGCCCGAATTCGGCCAACAGCCAGTTCTTCATCAACTTCTCGGACAACTCGTTCCTGAACGGGCAATACACCGTCTATGGCCGGGTGATCTCGGGGATGGAGCATGTCGACAAAATCGCCCGCGGCGAACCGCCGGCAAATCCGGACCGCATGATCACCGTTCGGGTGGCCGCCGATGTTGCGTAACGCAGTCGCAGCCTTGCTGCTGACCATCTCCCCGGCCTTTGCCGAAGGTGATGGCCCCGGCCCGAACCTGATCATCGAAGTGGGCGGTGCCACAAGCGGCCAGATCGTGATCGACATGGCCGATCACGTTGCCCCCAAACACGTCGCCCAAATCATGGCTCTGGCGCAGGCCGGAGCCTATGACGGGGTGGTGTTCCACCGTGTGATTGACGGTTTCATGGCGCAAACCGGCGATGTCCAATACGGCAAATCCGGCGGCGACACCGCGATGGCAGGCATGGGCGGTTCTGATATGCCCAACCTTCCGGCCGAGTTTTCGGACATCGTGTTTGACCGTGGCATCGTCGGCATGGCCCGCGCCCAGGATCCGGATTCGGCCAATAGCCAGTTCTTCATCATGTTTGCCCCAGGCGAGTTCCTGAACGGACAATACACCGTCGTCGGCAAAGTGATCTCGGGCATGGAGGTCGTTGACGCCATCGCCAAGGGCGAACCCCCGGCCACCCCGGACGTGATGAGCAAAGTCACTGTGCAACAGTAAGACTTGCCGCGAAATCAAAAGGGGGCCGCGCAAGCTGGCCCCCTTTCTTATTGGCAATGCGTCAGTTCAGTCCAGAACCACCAGAGCATGGCGTTTCTTGCCGGCAGTCAGCTTCAGCGGTTCCGCCAAATCCTGCAGGCGCAGGCCCGCATCCGTCACCAACTCGTCATTCATCCGCGCGCCGCCCTCTTGGATCAGCCGCTTTGCGTCCTTGCCCGTCGCGGCCAACCCGGCCCGGACAAAAAGCTGCACAATACCCAAGCCCTCGGCCAGTTCCGCAGCCGTCACCCGCAAGGTCGGCAGATCATCGCCCACGCCGCCCTTTTCAAACACCTCACGCGCAGTGGCCTCTGCCGCAGT
Source organism: Cypionkella sp. (assembly GCA_044231405.1). Lineage (GTDB taxonomy): Bacteria > Pseudomonadota > Alphaproteobacteria > Rhodobacterales > Rhodobacteraceae > Cypionkella. The sequence goes on from JBIHZO010000430.1 coordinate 2,913, forward strand.
GGCCGCCTCGGCCCCGTGCAAAAGGGTGGTCACCGCATTGGCCAGAATGATCTTGGCATCATTGATGGCCGCCCCCTGCAGGGCCCCCAGACGGTCGCAGTCTTCCAGCGGCATTTCGGTGTAAAGCTTCAGGAACCGCCCGACATCGGCGTCGGTGGTGTTGCGCCAGAACTGCCAGAACTCATAGGGCGCATACATATCGGCGTTCAGCCAGACCGCGCCCGATTGCGACTTGCCCATCTTCTTGCCGTCGCTGGTGGTCAACAGATGAGACGTCAGCCCATAGACCTCGTGATCAATGACCCGACGCGTCAAGTCGACGCCGTTGACGATGTTGCCCCATTGATCCGACCCGCCCATCTGCACCAGACAGCCATAGCGGCGGTTCAGTTCCAGA
>JBIHZO010000076.1:0-10893 GCA_044231405.1 Cypionkella sp.
GCGGCGTTGGCCTTGTCATCGCAGGCAGCCTGTCGTTGCTGTTCGGCCCCCGCAACGCCTGATCCCCCCCTATTAGGAGCCTGACAATGGCACTTGGAAACTCAATTATGAAAACCGTCAACGCCGACTATGACATGGTCGTTGCCCAAATGACTGGCCTGCGCGAAGATATGGCCAAGTTGGCGCACAACGTTCAAACGGCGACCTTGCGGCAAGGCCATGCCCTTGGCCTGGACGTTTCGGATGGGATGTCCGACGCAGCCACCTATCTGGTGCGCAAGGGTCGCAATGCCGAAGTGCAGATGGAAAGCGCGGTTGCCGCCAACCCCTATGTCGCGCTGGGGCTTGCCGCCGGACTGGGCTTTCTGATCGGCGCAATGGCCCGCCGCTGAGGCGTCACGCGCCCGGACGACAAGGGCAGTGATGCCCTTGTCAGTGGCGTGGCCTTTACGACAGCTTGACGCGCAGCATCTGATAGGAATGCGGTGGCAGGCTGGCGGTCAACGTGCCCGCCTTGATCGTGGCACCCACACCATCGGCCGGGGCCACGGCCATCGGATCGCCCGCGGTGTTGACCGCCGTCAGGCTGGCGTTGGTCATCACCTTATGGTCAATCACCGTGCCCGTTCCAAAGCCCTGCAACGCAACCACCATATCCAGCGCCTCTGTCGGGTGACGGTTGACGGCAAAGAACGTCAGCACGTCGGTCTCTGCGTCATGCACGCCGGTCACGTCCAGATAAGGCACTTTGTCAGACACTTCGGCGGCGTAGGTCGGGCTGGCGACCGACAGGTTCAGCGCCGTGCCACGCCCGTAGACCGAGGCAAAGTAGTAGGGATAATAGATCGTCTGCCGCCACGCAGCACCCATCGGATCGGTCATGATCGGCGCAATCACGTTCACCAACTGCGCGATACAGGCGATCTTCACCACGTTCGACTTGCGGATGAAGGTGTTCAGGATGCAGCCCACCTGCAACACGTCTTCAAAGTTGTAGACGTCTTCCAACAGACGCGGCGCGTGTGGCCAGCCTGCGTTGCCCTCAAGGATCTCCTTGTCCTGCTCATTCGAGTGATACCAGACATTCCATTCATCAAAGCTGATGTAGACGTTGTGCTTGGACCGCTTGTTCGCCTTCACCAGATTGATCGTCGATTCAATCGTGGTGATATAGGCGTCCAGTTTCTCGTTCAGCGCCAGATAGTTGGCAGTGTTCTTGGTGCGGTTGGCAAAATACATGTGCAGGCTGATGTAATCCACCGACTCATAGGTGTGCTCCAACACGATCCGCTCCCATTCGGGATAGGTTTTCATGTCGGAATTGCTGGACCCGCAGACGATCAGTTCCAGTGATTTGTCAAAGGCGCGCAGGGTCTTGGCGACCTCATTCGCAAGGCGGCCATACTCATCGGCGGTCTTGTGACCCACCTGCCAAGGCCCGTCCATCTCGTTGCCAAGGCACCACAGGCGGCAGTTGAAGGGCTCCACCCGGCCATTCTTGGCACGAAGATCGCCCCAGTGGCTGCCGGTCGGACCGTTGACATACTCGACAAAATTGCGGGCATCGTCCAACCCGCGTGAACCAAGGTTGATCGCCAGCATCATTTCGGTGCCGACCTTGTCGCACCAATCCTGAAACTCATGCACGCCGACCTGATTGGCGTCCGACGTGTGCCAAGCCAGATCCAACCGCACCGGGCGCTGATCTTTCGGCCCGATGCCGTCCTCCCAATTGTAGGCCGAGACAAAGTTGCCGCCCGGATAGCGCACAAATGGAATGTTCAGATCGCGCACCAGGTCTGCCACATCGCCGCGCATGCCGTTGGCGTCGGCAGTGGGATGGCCGGGCTCGTAAATCCCGGTGTAAATCGCGCGGCCCAGATGTTCGAGGAAAGCCGAATAAATCCGGTTGTCGATGGTGGCGATGGTGAACTCTTTGTGGGCTGTGACATTGGCTTTCATGAACCCGACCCTCCCCGGCGGTGCCCCCTTGGGGCGTATGATATCTGACTAACAGATATACATCAGGAAATCGGGTGATACGTCAAGCCCCTTTGCCTAGCGATGTGTGATCAGCCGCATCAGAATATCCTGATCGTAATTGCCAAAGCCGCGTCCAAAGATGTTCAGCCCCCCGGGGTGACGCGCATCCTCCTTGACGCCAATGCGAAAACGGATCGACCGATGCGACCCCAGATCAAGGTCCTTGAGCGACAGCGGCGACATCTTGCGCCCGTCGATATAGGTGCCATCGGCGGTCACGCGCACCGATTTCAACATGCCATACTGGCTGCCCTTCAGCTTCCACCACGACGGCGTGTAAACCCCGCGCTGATCGCCATAATCACCCGGAGAGGTCCAGGTGCCCACGTCAATCTGGTTGACCGAGAAGGTTATGTCACTGGGCCAATCGGCCGCAGTGCCTGGCACTTCGGACGAAATTTCCATTGAAAATTCAACGGCATCCAGATGACCGTTTATCAGTTTGACGTTGTTCGGAAACTGATACTCGACATAGCCGCGGGTGAACCAGATCAGCCCCGCGCTCATCCGGCCCGGGTCCAGAAACGTGTCCGGCACGTCCAGAAGTCCGACAATTCCGGTGGCCGAACACAGCCCGCACGGCGCGGAAACCTCGCAACTGGTGTACAGGCCCAATGGCATCGCGACTTCGATCGTGTCGCTGCCCGCGCTGGCAGGGTCTTTCTTGAACATCACCAGAACTTCATCAAACAGGGTGTGACAAACCTTCTGATTGCCCTTCTTGGCGCGCAAAGTCTCGGTCCGGATCAGCCCGGCATCCTCCAAAACCTGCACATTGGCCGAGATCGACGATTGCGGCATGTCCAAAGCCTGCGCGATGGCGTTGACGTTCTGCGGGCCTTGATCGTGTAATACCTTGAGAATCCCGATACGAACCGGGGAAGACAGAGCTTTCAGCGTGTCGATGCTGTCTTCCGGGTCAACGATCAAAAAATTGCGGCTCATTCAAGTAGCCTCTCATAAGGTTGGCCGTTTGTATCAGGTTATTCGGTTTGGTCAAATCGGGGTGCGCCGATGGACCCGCGCTCGATCAGATCGCAGTCGATCTTCACCCGGCTGATGGCCACTTTGCCCGCAGCCGCGACCTGATCGCACAGAGACGCCACCGCCCAGCGGGCCATTTCTTCATGCGGCAAAACCATTGTGCTGAGCGGCGGTCGCAAAGCCGCGGCCAGATCGTCGTTGTCGAAGCCGATCACCGACACATCTTTTCCCACCTGCAAACCCCGTTCCGCCAGCGCCTCATAGCAGCCCAAGGCAACGCGGTCGCTGAAGCAGAAAATCGCTGTGGGCGGGCGCGGCAAATCCAGCAAACGCAGTGCCAACTCGCGCCCCGAGGCCACCGTCCAGGCGGGTGCCACCAACAATTCGGGGTCAAACACGATGTCATGTGACGCCAAGGCGCGCCGATAGCCCAAGGTCCGATCTCGCGCCGCCTCGCCCCAGGACTCGCCGCCGATATGGGCAATCCGGCGATGCCCGGCACGGATCAGCGCCTCGGTGGCGGCAAAAGCCCCGGTCACATCGGCTGGCACCACTGACGTGAATTGCCCGGCCGGCGCGTGACAGTTCAGCAAGATCGTCGGTATCTGCAACAGCTGCGGTGGCGGCCGCACCGTGCGCGTCACCAATGAAGTGTACAGCACCCCAACCGCCCCCGCCGCCTGCAAAACGGTCAGCGCCGCCGCCTCCACCTGCGCATCACCCCCGGTACAAAAGACCGAAATCAGCGCCCCTTGCCGCGCCGCCTCCAGCCGCGCGCCTTCGATGAACTGTGCGGCAAAAGGCGTCGCCATCATCTCGTCGATCAGCAGACCGATCACCTTGACATCACTGTTGCGCGCCAATCCGGGCTTGCGGACATAGCCCAACTCATCTGCAATCGCCCGCACCTTGTCGCGGGTTTCCTGCGCGATCCGGGCGTTGGCGACATCGCCCAGCACCAGCGAGACCGTGGCCTGCGAAACCCCGGCGCGTTGGGCAATATCAATCATTGTGGCGCGTTTTGTCATCGAAGGCCTGCGGTTTGAATGTGGTCCCTTCTGACGAATCTGCTTGCTAATTGCCAGTGCTAATAATATTTACTCAGTATTAGCAAATGGGGAAGACGATGAATCCTGCCAAACTCGGACCAGAGATGCTTTCCTTGGATGGCATTTGGCGCTTTCAACATGAAGGCGGGACATGGCGCGAGGCCGTCGTGCCCATGCCTTGGCAGGCGCAGTTTTCCGACCTGCGCCATGCCTCGGGCCGTGCCACCTACAGCCGCGACTTTGCGCGCCCCGATCTGCAAGGTCGCGTCGCCGTCTTGCGGTTTGGCGCCGTCAGCTACTTTGCCGAAGTGCTGGTGAACGGGCATCTGGTGGCGCAGCATGAGGGCGGCTATCTGCCGTTCGACTGTGTGCTTGATCCTGAAATCCTTCGGGATAGCAATACGATAACTGTCAACGTTCTATTGCCCGATGCAACCACACCACAAGCCGCGTTTGCGGAAGTCCCGCATGGCAAGCAAAGCTGGTATGGTCCGATTGGCGGCATCTGGCAGTCTGTCCTGCTGGAATTGCGCGCACCCTGTCATCTGCAGCACTGCGCCATCACCGCCGATATCTCGGGGCAGGTTGCAGCGACACTCACTCTGTCAGGCAGCCCGGCAGGCCCGGTTGATGTGGCCATTCTGGATGCATTGGGCAAGGTTGTGGCCGAAACCACGCTGGCCGCTGCGCCAAGGCTGGAGGTCACGCTTGCACTGACAAACCCTGCCCTCTGGTCGCCCGATCAGCCGAACCTGTACCGGCTGCGCGTCATCCTGCCGGACAGTTCGACAGATCACAGCTTTGGTTTTCGCAGCTTTGTCAGCCGCAACGGCCAGTTTTTCTTGAATGGCCAGCCCTATTACATGCGCGCCGCACTGGATCAGGACTACTATCCAGAGGGCATCTGCACCCCGCCGTCGCTGGCCTTCCTTGAAGATCAGTTGCGCAAGGCCAAACAGCTTGGCCTGAACATGCTGCGCTGTCACATCAAGGTGCCCGATCCGCGCTATTACGAGGTGGCGGACAGATTGGGCATGCTGATCTGGACCGAAATTCCCAACGTGGGCGTGTTCACCGATGCCTCTGCCCGCAGGATGCGCGACACCATGGAGGGAATTTTGCAGCGCGATGGCAATCATCCCTGCATCGTGATCTGGACCCTGATCAACGAAGACTGGGGCACGCGGCTGTGTGAAGACCCGGCGCATCGTGCGTGGCTTGCCCGCGAGTATGACTGGCTGAAACAAAGGGATGCGACACGGCTGGTGGTGGACAACTCACCCTGTCACGGCAACTTTCATGTGAAATCGGACATCAATGATTTTCACTATTACCGGTCCGTCCCCGAGCGCCGCGTCGAATGGGATGCCTTGACCGCCGAATTCGCTCAGGGTGCGGACTGGACCTATTCGCCCTTTGGCGACGCGCAGCGGTTGGGGTCCGAGCCGCTGGTGGTGTCGGAATTCGGCGTCTGGGGCCTGCCCGATCCGGCGCAGGTGCAGATCGCGGGGGCCGAGCCGTGGTGGATGGAAACCGGCGGCACCTGGGGCGATGGCGCGGCCTATCCGCATGGTGTGCAGAACCGCTTTGCCACGCTGCAACTGGACACTGTGTTTGGCGACTTTGCCCGTTTTATCAAGGCGGTGCAGTGGTATCAGTTTGCCAACCTGAAGTATCAGATCGAGGTGATGCGGTCATGGCCGCAGATCACGGGCTACGTGATCACTGAATTTACCGATGTTCATTGGGAGTCCAACGGACTTCTGGATATGAACCGCAACCCGCGCGCGTTTCACGATCGGTTTGGCCAGATCAACGCCGATATCGTCATCGTGCCGCGCGTGGACCGCTATTCGGCTTGGGCCGGGGATGCGTTTCAGTTCGGGCTGGCGGTGGCGACCGGCGGGCAGACGGTGCAGGGGGCGGTGTTGCGCTGGCAGGCCGAGGGGCAAAGCGGCGTGATTGCGCTGAAGGCAGATGCGCAATTGGTGGTCGAGTTGGGACAGATCGCGCTGGTGGTTGCGGCGGGGGCGAATCGGATGCTGCTGGTCCGCTTTGTTCTGGAGTCTGACGGGCAGATTCTGGCGCAGAACCAGATCGAAATCGCGGTCTACAAGCGCAACCCCGCGCGGGACTTGCCCACGGTCGCCACCGAAGATGCTGCCTTGGCGGCCCATTGCGCGGCGCTGGGCTACGTGGTGGTGGCCCCCGGTCAAGCCGACATCACCCTGACCCGCATTTTGGACCCCGAAGACATCGTCCGGATGCAATCTGGTGCACGCTATTTGCTGATTGCGGGCGACCATCCTGATATCAAAGGGAGAATTCGCAGCGATATGCCGCGTCGCGAACAACCCTTCATTCCGGTTGTCGATGATCAGCCTGGCCTTCCCGGCAGCGTAGAGGGCCAGATGCCCAACATGGTGCTGCACGCGCGCCAAGGCACGATGTGGCGGGGGGACTGGATCGCCGGGTTTTCATGGATCCGTCGCGCGGGCGCCTTTGCCGATCTGCCGGGCGGTCCGCTGGTCGATCTGTCGTTTGATCGCGTCATCCCTCAGCATGTGCTGACCGGCTTTCGCGCCTGGGAGTTTGGTGGCCCGGTCCATGCCGGACTGGTGGTCGGCTGGGCGCACAAACCTGCCGCACTGATCGCCGAGCGGCGTATCGGGCGGGGTGGTCTGGTCGCCACCACCTTCCGACTGACCCAGGACGCACCCTTGGCCGATCCGGTTGCGGCCAGCTTGCTGGATGCCCTGATCCGTCTGACCGCTGCGACTGCCACGGACGCGGCACAGCCCGAATAGATACCGTGTATCTGGATACATATCGGAAATGATGGTTGACAGACCGAAAAGGCGCTTCATAGTATTTCCACAGGCGATCAGTGCAACGGCCTTCGGAGGGTGGCTTCTGCAAGTTTTGATCGCACGATATTGCACCGCAGGCGCCAGCGGATTGCAGCGACACCAAGCGGGCGCAGGGGCTTTTGACCCCGAACACAGGGAGGAGAAAACGCGATGAAGAAACTCTTGGGTGCCGTTGCGATGACTGCCATCATGGCCGCCAGCGCGGCGATGGCGAAAGAAACCGTGGTCTGGTGGGATTTTCTGGGCGGCGGCGACGGCGTGCGGATGAAAACGCTGATCGAGAAATTCAATGCCGAACATGCGGACAGCATCGAAATTTCGGCGACCACGCTGGAATGGGGCGTGCCGTTCTACACCAAGGCGCAAACCGCCGCCGCCGTGGGCGAAGGCCCCGATGTGATGACCTATCACCTGTCGCGCCTGCCCTTGGGCGTTTCGACCGGGACGTTGGCGGAAATCAGCGCCGAAGACATGGCGGCTGTTGGCCTGAAGGGCGAAGATTACGCCGCCGCCAACTACGCCGCCGCGCAAGTCGATGGCAAACTGTACGCCATTCCCTTCGACATGCACGCAGCCGTTCTTTATTATAACAAAGACATGCTGGGCAAAGCGGGTTTGCTTGGCGCGGATGGCCTGCCCACCGGGCTGGACGGCGCTGACAACTTCAGCGCGGCGCTGAAGGCTTTGCAGGCGGGCGGCGCGGAATATGGCATCTCGATCCATTCTGGCGCGGGTGACTCGATTTGGCGGATTTTCTACTCGCTTTTCGGTCAGCAGGATGGCGTTTTCCTGAACGATGAAGGCTTCCTGTCTGGGGACAATCTGGACAAAGCCGTCAAGGCGGCAACCGTGATTCAGAACTGGGTCAAGGACGGTTACGCGCCTGCCGCTGTGGAATACCCGGCCTCGATCGCGCTGTTCACCGGTGGCAAGGCGGCGATGCACATCAACGGCGTGTGGGAAGTCCCGACGATGACCGACCTGCATGCCAAGGGCGAGTTGTTCGAATGGGGCGCGATCCAGCTGCCGACCTTCTTTGACCATCCTGCCACTTGGGCTGACAGCCATGCTTTTGCGATCCCGAACAACGTCGGCAAAGAGATGACGGCGGAAAAGAAAGCCGCTGTCATGGAAGTCATCGCTTGGATGAACAAGAACTCGACCTTCTGGGCCACCGCTGGCCACTTGCCTGCCTACAGCCCGGCGCGCGACAATGAAGAGTTCAAGACCATGCAGCCGAATGCCACCTACGCCAAGCTGGCCGATACCGCGGTGTTCGATCCGTCCTCGGTTCTGGCGGGTGTTGCCTCGCCCGTCTATGACGCCGCCGGCAACTTCCTGATGCCTGCCGTCAATGGTGAGATGGAGGCGCAAGAGGCCATGGAAGGCATGCGCGACGATCTGAACAATCAGGTCGAGTAACCCCTGACGCACTGGCTCTGCTGGCGTAAACTCCCACGCCGGCAGGGCTCTTTTCATCCATGCAGGGGCCGTCATGTCAAAATACCGCCGCTCTGAAGTGACCACGGCCTTCGTTCTGCTGGCCCCCTTCGTGATCGTTTACGCCGTGCTGTTCGTCTACCCGACGCTGAAAATGGTGGCGATGACCTTCACCAAAGCTCCGCTGATCGGCGAGGGCGAATGGGTGGGGTTGAAGAATTACACACGCCTGTTCAAGGACAAGCTGTTCTTCACCGCCGTTCTGAACACCTTCTATTTCGTGGCGCTGACCGTGATTCCCTCAACCCTGCTGGCGCTGTTCATCGCCATGGGCGTGAACCGCCTGAAGGGCTGGCTGCAAAGCGTAGTTCTGGCCTGCTTTTTCATCCCCTATATCCTGCCGGTATCGGTGGTCTACCGCACCTGGAACTGGATGCTGGACAGCCAGTTTGGCATTGCCCAATACCCGATTGCGATGATTGTGGGCGAAAACGTGCCGATCTTCCGCACCATTCCGTTGTTCATGCCCACAGTGGCCTGGATCACCGTCTGGTGGCTGATCGGGTTCAACATCCTGCTGTTCATCGCCGGGCTGCGCAATATCTCGTCCGAAATCTACGAGGCGGCGCGGCTGGACGGCGCGACCCGTGGCCAGATGTTCCGTCGCATCACTTGGCCGCTGATCTGGCCCATCACGGTGTTGGTGGCCACGATCCAGTTGATCTTGCAGCTGAAAATCTTTGATCAGGTCTATCTGTTCGCGGCTGGCGGGCGCGGCGACAGCACGATTGTGCTGGTGCAACTGATCTACCGATCCGCGTTTCAGAAAAATCAGGGCGGTTATGGCGCGACCGTGGCCCTGATCCTGTTCCTGCTGATCGTGATCCTGTCGATCCTGCAATACCAACTGCTGCGCGCGCGGGGTGAAAAATGACCGGCATCGTCAACCCCGCCGCCCATCGCATCCGCCGCATCAACCTTGCCGCCGGGGCCTTGACCGCCCTGATCGTGCTGGGCGCGATTTTCTGGGCCTTTCCGATCTATTGGGTTCTGGCAACAACGCTGAAGCCGGAACAAGACATCGTGCGTCCGGGGATCGACCTTTGGCCAGATGCCCTGACCTTTGACGCCTACATTCATGTGCTGTTCAACACCAACATCGGCAAATGGTATCTGAACTCGCTGGTCACCGCGGGCTCGGTGACGGTGGCCGTTGTGGTGATGTCGGCGGCGGCGGGCTATGCGATTTCGCAGCTGAACTTTCCGGGCCGCCGGGTGCTGTGGTGGATGATCCTGGCCAGTTTCATGGTGCCGATCCCGGCTCTGATCGTGAACCATTTCGTGCTGATGAACCAGTTCAAGCTGCTCAACACCTGGGCGGGCGTGATCTTGCCGCAGCTTTTGGCACCGGTGACGGTGATGATCTACAAGCAGTTCTTCGATTCCGTGCCGAAAGAATTCCGCGAGGCGGCGGTGATGGACGGCGCAACCCAGATGCAGCTTTTGTTCCGTCTGTACTTGCCGATGAATTGGGGCATCACCACGGCGCTGGCGATCATCACCTTCATCGGGGCGTGGAACCAGTTTCTGTGGCCCTTCCTTGCGGTGACGACCGAGGACATGATGAACGTCTCGGTCGGCATCACCCAGGTGACGGACGCCTTCGGCGTGAAATACGCCCGCGATCTGGCCTCGGCGGTGCTGGCGGGTCTGCCGGTGGCGCTGGTGTATCTGATTTTCCAACGCCGCGTGACGCAGGCGATCATGCTGACCGCGGGGATCAAGGGATGAATGTCTATCAAAAGGGGAGCGCCTGATGGCATCGGTCGAGTTGCAAAACATCAGCAAGGTTTTTGGCGCATTGCAGGTGATCGGCGGGCTGAACCTGACGGTGCCGGATGGATCGTTCACCGCCTTGCTGGGGCCGTCCGGCTGCGGGAAATCGACGCTGCTGCGGATGATTGCCGGGTTGGAGGATATCTCGGGCGGGCGCGCCCTGATTGGCGGGGTGGACATCACCGATGAAGAACCGGCCAAGCGCAAGGTGGCAATGGTGTTCCAAAGCTATGCGCTTTACCCGCATCTGACGGTGGAAGAGAATGTGTGCTTTTCCATGTCGCTGGCCGGAATGTCCAAGGCCGCGCAAAAGGAACGTGCGGCGGGCGTCGCCAAAATGCTGCAACTGGAACCGCTGATGGCGCGGCGTCCGGCGCAACTGTCGGGCGGTCAAAGGCAGCGGGTGGCGATTGGCCGGGCGCTGGTGCGCAACCCCGAGGTGTTCCTGTTCGACGAACCCCTGTCCAACCTTGACGCCATGTTGCGGGTGCAGATGCGGCTGGAACTGGCCAAGCTGCACAAGAATCTGCAAACCACGATGATCTATGTGACCCATGATCAGATCGAAGCGATGACGCTGGCCGATCAGATCGTTGTGCTGGAAAAGGGCGAAATCCGGCAGGTCGGTACCCCTTGGGAACTGTACAACCGCCCCGCGAACCGCTTTGTTG
>JBIHZO010000077.1:0-10869 GCA_044231405.1 Cypionkella sp.
ACCGCAGGCCCAGTGATGCGGTCGCCAGCCCCGAGACGGGCACCGGCATAGACCGGGGCCTGTCTGGGCACCGAGGTTGCATCAAAGATCATCGGGCGGGTTCCTTCAAGGGCAAACTCCGCTCCTTTGCCGGGCACCACTGACATGCGGTTCGGCCGGTCAACGCGGCCCACGATGGCGCTTTCCACGTTGACGATCTCGACCACACTTTGCCGTTCGGAATAGGTGTACAGCTCTTCATGGCGGGCATGGAACGCCTCGACAAGCGTGGTAAGCGCGGGTTCGTCGATGACGAAGGGGTCGATATCCACAGTGCATTCATGCACCTGACCGACATAGCGCATGTCCAGACTGCGGCGGATCGATATCCGATCCTTGTCAAAACCATCGCGCGTCAGATCAGCAACGCCGCGCGTCTCAAGCCCGTTGAACAGCCCGTCCAGCCTTTGTGCCGCATCACTGGCGTCCAACCGGACCGGCGCCGGGGCCATGTAGTTGTATTTGACGTCGGAAATGATCTGCCCATAAGCGCAAAGCCCAGATGCCAGTTTCGAGATCAGCACCCGCGTGATGCCCATCTCCCGTGCCAGCGCGGTGATATGAGCGCCAGTGGCACCGCCGGCGCAGTTCAGCACGAAATCCCGCGGATCATAGCCGCGCTCGACCGAGACGCGGCGGATGGCGTTGACCATGTTGTTGTTGACGATGTTGAACATGCCGTATGCGGCCTTTTCCACCGACATGCCCAAGGGATCGGCAATCCCCGCCTTGATGGCGGCCCGCGCTTTTTCGGTGTTCAACGGCAGACGACCGCCCACCAACCCGTCCGGATTGATATAGCCCAGCACAAGGTTTGCGTCCGTCGTGGTGGGCTGCGTGCCGCCTTGGTCATAAGAGGCAGGCCCCGGGTCAGACCCAGCAGATTGCGGCCCCATCTGCATCAGACCCATAGTATCGATCCAGCCGATCGAACCACCGCCCGCACCCAAAGTCTCCACCTGAATCATCGGAATGCCAATGCGGTAGCGCAGGAAGTCGATGTTTTTCGACACATTCGCCCGGCCATCCCGCGTCAGCGTGATGTCGAATGACGTGCCGCCCATGTCGACGGTGATGATGTTCTTCATCCCCCACGGTTCGGCAATATAAAGCGCGGCCTGCGGGGCCGAAGCCGGACCGGAGTTGATCGCATAGACCGACTGATCCGACACGACAGAGCCCAATGCCAAGCCGCCATTCGACTGGAAATAGCGCACCGGGTTCTTTGCCCCCAAGCTGCGGAAATAGCCATCCACCGCTTCGACATAGCGGGTCAGGATCGGGGCAAGGTAGGCGTTCACGATGGCGGTAGAGGTGCGGGTGTATTCACGCACTTGTGGATAAAGCTGGCTGCCCACGGTCAGGCGGACATGGGGCATCATCTCGCGAACGATTTCAGCGGCGCGCAGTTCGTGCTCGGGGTGCAGCACCGACCACACAAAGGAGATAGCGACCGAATCGACGCCCTCCGCAAGGAAGTGACGGCAGGCATCACGCACGTCTTCTTCGTTCATCGGGGTGTGAACCGCCCCGGTGGAGATGACACGTTCCGACACCCCCCGGCGCAGATAGCGCGGCACCAGCATGGTGGCAGGCGGATACTCCGGATCGTAGCGGTAGCCGTCCTCTTTGTGGCCAAGACGGATTTCGATGGAATCCTCATGGCCCTTGGTGGCGATCAGGCCAGACTTGGCCCCCTTGTGCTGGATCAGCGCATTAAGGCCAACCGTAGTGCCGTTGATGCAAAGGTCGGCATTCGAGACGATCTCGGTTGCCGATATGCCAGTTTCTTCTTCGATCAGCTTCAGACCGTTGCGGATGGCAAGGGTGGGGTCTTGCGGCGTCGACAGCGCCTTGAAGATGCGCACGTCGCCCTTGCGGTCGGCAAGAATGAAGTCGGTAAAGGTGCCGCCGGCATCAATGCCCAGACGATATTGGTTTTGCATTGTGTTTGTCCTTGATCAAGCGGCGGTGGCGCGGAGCGCAGCGGAGGCAGGGTGATCGACCTCTAGGGCCACGAAATCGGTAAATACTACGCCGTAATCCAGCCGTGCGCCCGCCTCACTGACCAACCCATTGCGGACGTCGTCGATCACACGGCTAATGTCCCGCTGGAACGGGTTGCCGAAGCCGCCGCCGCCCGGATTGCGGTTTGCCGCACGTTCACCGGGATGAATGGTTTCAATCACGTTGTTGGTGATAACCTCGGTCGCCCCATTGCGGGTCAGCTCTAGGGAACCAACCTTGGGCGCGATCATGGCAGACTTTGCCCCCGCAGCCCCCATCGCTGGTATCCGTCGGCCTTCGCCAAAGGTGATCAGCGTCATCGGGCTGTCTAGCGGCTCCACCTCCCAGCAAGTGCCCGAGCCACCCCGATTGCGCCCTGCCCCGCCCGAATCGATCATCAGCGAATAGCGGTGGATGATGATGGGATAGGAATGTTCCAGCATCTCGATATCGCCAGAGGTGAGCGCGCCAAAGCAACATTCCGGACCGCAGGCGTGCCAGCCATCTTGATTGGCGGTGGCCCCGGCACCCGAAATGATCGAGGCCAGTACCATCGTCACATATTCCTCGTCATGCCGCTTGTCCCAACCCGCGATGTTGCAGCCGTTGGCATGGCCCCAGCTGGCCGAGACCTTGTCCGGCGCTGCCTGTTCAAACGCCAGACGCACGGCATCTGTCAACGTCTCCATCGGTGTGGTGGTGCAGTTCATGTGCGGAGCCGGCGACTTGGCGTTGCACAAGGTGCCCTTCGGCCCCATGTCGGTGCTGACGCAGCGGTATAGCCCCTCATTGTAGGGCGGCGGCAGTTGGGCGAACATCATCAGGCCAAGGTAGACGCCAGAGTGGCTGTTGCCCTCATAACTGTTGATGAAATACGGGATCTGCGGTGGCGACTGGATGGCGATGTGGCAGCTGTCACCCGTGATCGTCACGGTCGCGGTGATGTCGAAATCGCCAAAACCATGGCCCGCGTCTTCAAGGATTGCGGTGCCGGTGTAGGTGCCGTCAGGCACCTTTGCGATCAGGCTGCGCATATGCGCCTCGGCCATGTCCAAGAGTTCGGCGATGCAGGTCTGTACGGTTTCTTTGCCGTATTTGTCCATCAGCCCGATCAGCGCCCGCGCGCCCACCTTGCAGGCACCGATCAGCGCATTGAAGTCGCCCTGCTGGTCGCGCCGGGCGCGCATGTTGGACAGCAAGAGGTTCATCACATCATTGCGCGGCTTGCCCTTGTCCCACAGCTTCAGCGGTGGAATCCGCAGGCCTTCGGCATATATCTCTGTCGCGGCTGGATTATATCCTGCGGGAACAGGTCCGCCAATATCGGTAAGGTGGCCTTTGCAGACGGTCCAGAACACCAGTTCGCCCTGATAGAACACCGGATAATACATGCAGGTGTCGATGATGTGAGAGCCGCCGTATTCCGGATCATTGTGCAGGATCAGATCGCCGTCGTGGATATCGCCCTCGAAATACTTCGCGACCGACTTCATCGCAGGGATCAGTGAGCCCAGGTGAATCGGAATATCCTGTCCCTGCAGGATCATCTCTGGCGTCGCGTTGAACAGCGCTGTTGAATAATCATGCGCCAGGTTGAAAACCGATGACCGCGCCGTCTGTTCCAGCGTCAGGGTCATCTCGCGCTGAGTCGTCTCCAGGACGCCACGCACGACAGAAAGGGTAATGGGGTCAACTTTGGTTTTGGACATCGGACGGTCTCTTTCCAAATGGGTCGGGACTAGCCCGTGCAAACCCTAGGCTGCACCTTTTGGTGGCCCCCGTCTTGTGCCAGAGCGAGCAAGTTTTTGTCAGCCCGCGCACTGAATTGCCGTGAACGTCGCAAGCGCGCGCGTCAGGCTGGATTCCCCTTGCAATGGGCTTTCGCTTTAACCAGACTCACGAAAATCAGTTTTGCCCGGAGGCATTCCGATGAATGCCACGATTCACAGCACCACTCTTCTGCCACCCGCAGCACGGGCTGGGCATTGGAATTCTGTGATCGCCAAAACCTATTTTCCCTTGCATCTGACCTACCGCGACGCGGCAACCTTTGATGGCCGGTTAGAGCATCAGTCCTTGGGCGATCTGTCTCTGTCGCGCCTGCAGACAGAACCGATGCAATACGAGCGTCACCCCCGTCACATCGCGGGTACTTCTGAAGAACAGTACCTGATCACCATCCCCCGCCGCTCGCCGGTGGAATTCCGCCAGTTGGGGCGAGAGGTGCGCTGTGACCCCGGCGGCTTCATCATCGAACGCGGGGATGAGCCGTATCGATTTTCATACGAAGCTGCGAACGACTTGTGTGTGCTGAAGGTGGCCAAACCTGTTCTGTCCAACCGACTGCGCAATCCAGACCGCTTTTGCGCGCAAGTCTTCAACGGGCGTGAAGGGTTGGGCGGGCTGTTCACCACCATGGCGCAGCACGTGCAGGCGCAGGCCACATCTGACCTTGCGGCGGGTGCCGTGTTGGGGCGGCAGTTGATAGAACTTTTGACTCTGGCCATCGACCGCAGCCTCGATTCCGCCGATGTGGCGCTAAGTTCCGTGCGGTCGGCGCATCTGAAGCGCGCCGAAGAGATCATCCGGCGAAACCTGTCCAACCCGGACCTGTCACCAGACATGGTCGCTGATGCCTGCGGGATTTCCAAACGTTACCTGCATGAGATTTTTGCCGACGGAAACGGCACCGTGTCCCAGCACATCCGCGAACAGCGTCTGATTGCTGCGCGCAACATGCTGCAAATGCCCAACCCCGGCCCAATGTCGGACATCGCCTATCAGTTCGGTTTTTCCGATCAGGCGCAGTTCTCACGGCTTTTCAAGGCATCGTTCGGTCAGACTCCCAGCGGTTACCGGGCCACCCAGACCGCGCGCTAGAGCATCTGGCCAAGCCAGAGTGTCTGTCTGACATTGAATCGGAAATCGCGGCCTCTCGCAAAGTCTCTGACGCGTTTTGCGATGCGTGCGTTTCCAGCATCGCCTGTCACGCTTTAAACTCGGCCCAGCCAGGAACCCGATTGCAGCAGCCGTTCGATATGCTCTCGGATCAGGTGAACGACGGCGCGTGTCGCAGGCGCATTGGCCCGCTGTGGGGCGTGGGCCAAGATCAATTCCCGGCTGATCACCGGGTCCACGATCTTCTGAACCACCAACTCGCCGGAATCGAGTTCCGTTTGCACCGCCGTAACCGGCAGGATGGTGCGGATCGTGCCGTTGGTCACAAGGCCGCGGATGGTGTGCAATGTCTCCAACTCCATCGCCACCGTCAGGCTGATTTGGGCGCGGGCGCAGGCCTCATCGACCAGAATGCGAAGCCCGTGCGGGGCACCCGGCAGGGCAAGGTCTTCGCCCGCAAGGTCTCTCAGGCTGACGGTGGCCCCCTGACCCAAAGGAGAGGCATCGCGGGCAGATACAAGGTACATGTCCTCGAACAAAAGGTGTTCCGCATCGGGAAAGCTTCCGGCGCGCACCTTGTATAGCACCGCCAGATCGACCCGTCCCCCGGCCAGCCACTCTGCGACATAACCGCTGAACCCTTCGAGCACCCGCATCTGAATGCCTGGGAAATCGGCCCGGATTTGCGACAAGAGCGGTGCCAGCAACACCAACCCGACTGACGGCGGCACGCCCAACGTCACCACGCCCTGCACTGTCGTCCGGCTCGCGGTCAGATCTTGCCTGATCTGCGCCACATCGGCCAGAACGCGACGGGCGCGGGTCAGAAGGGTCTCGCCCACTTCGGTCATCACGACACCACGCCCATTGCGATAGAACAGGGTCACCCCAAGATCGAGTTCCAATTCCCGGATGCGGCGGCTGAGGGCAGATTGCGCGATGTTGTGTGAAATCGCTGCTTTGGAAAAGCTGCCCGTCTCTGCGATCGAGATGAAATACTGAAAGTCACGCAGATCCATGGCCCCTGCCTCGATACCGAAAAGACTGCGAAAGGAACGACTGCGGCGGCAGGCCAAGCCTGCCGCCGCGTCAAACACAGGGGCGCGAGTTGTGCCGAGAGTCAAGCTTCTTGCAGGCTGGCCCGCAGCTTGGCGGTGGCAGGCAGATCAAGGCCCCACTGATAACCGTTGGTCACCGGCTTCATGACCACGCCGTAAACATCGCGCGCGTGGTCAGATGTGATGTAACCGTCCAAAAGGTCATCCAGCACCTTCACCGGATCGCGTTTCAGGCTTGGCCCATAGCCGCCGCCGCCGGGCGACATATAGGTGATCACATCCCCGGCCTCGGCGCGCAGGCCCGAGAACTTGGCTGGAACGTCAACCGGAGGCGTGCCTTTGGTGTGGTTGTGCATCCGCACCTCCGCCGTCACACCCTCGCCACCGCCGAAGATGCCCCACGGCGTGTCCTCGTTCCGGTCGCTTTCGTGGGTCATGAAGCCCGGCACAAGGAAGCGTTGCGACTTCACCACGCCCATACCGCCCCGGAATTCCCCCGCCCCCGGAAACACGTCATCGCGAATTTCGTAGCGGTCGCAGATGACGGGCAGGTGCATGCCAAGGTCTTCCAGCGGGTTGTTGCGGGTGTTGCGCATCAACTCTTCAATCGTATCCGGACCATCCGACTTCGGACGACCGCCCATTGCGGCCTCATTCACTTCGATCAGCACCCAGTAGTCACCGCTGTCCCGCACGCCGGAATAGCTGGCGAAGGACAGGCAAGCCGCGTTTCCGGCGGTGCACTTGTCGGGCAAAACCGGCGCCAGTGCCTTGATGATCAGGTCAACGATGCGCTGAATCTGGTTGAAGCGCGCCTCGCAAGCTGCAGGCGCGATGGGGTTGAAGATGCAGCCCAAGGGGGCCGTTACTTTCACCGGGCGGAACGATCCTTCGTTCTGTGGGATGTATTCAGTGTTGGTATATGTATCCAGCAGAAGCGCGCGGAAGGCGAAGTAGCATGCCACCTTGGTAGAGCCTTCAAACGGCACGTTGAAAGCCGTTGGCACCTGAGGCGAAGACCCGGTCAGGTCAACCTCCACATCATCGCCCGTCACCCGCACCGTCACCTTGATCGGCAGATGAACGCCCCGCGTGCGGCCATCATCGTCCATGAACCCCTCGGCAAAGTATTCTCCATCGGGGATCTTGGCGATTTCCCGCCGCAACATGCGTTCAGAATAGTCCATCAACTGCTTGCTGGCCTGCTCCACCACGGCGCGGCCATAGGTGTCCATCAACTCACAAAACCGCTTGACCCCCAGTTCAGCCGAGGCGATCTGCGCCTCAAGGTCGCGCATCACCAGCCCCGGCACCCGCGTGTTGCCGCTGATATAGCGCCACAGCGTGTCGTTCCGCTTGCCCGCCTCGACCAGTTTCAGACCGTTCAGCAGCATGCCTTCGGCAAACACATCCGGCACGTCGATGATCAGGCCGGGGGTCGCTGCGCCGATGTCCAGATGGTGCGCGGTGTTGGCCGAAAAACCCACCAACTCGCCGCAATAAAAGATCGGCATGACGATGCCGATATCAGGCGAGTGGCTGGCGCCGAAGTAGGGGTGGTTGTGGATCACCACATCGCCATCGTGCCAGTCGGTAAGGGGGATGCTTTTCTCGATCCCACGCAGATAACCGGGGATCGAGCCGATGTGCATCGGCGTTGAGTCGCTTTCGCACAGAGTGTTGTAGTCAAGGTCAAACAGCCCCGCCCCAAGGTCCTGACTTTCGCGGATGATGGAAGAATAGGACATGCGATACAGCACGTTGCCCATCTGTTCGGCAATCGCGTGCAGCGCGCCGCCGATGACCTGCAGCGTAATCGGATCAATGGTCTTATCCATGTCTCAGTTCCCTTCCACGTTGCGGCTGATCACGATATCCCCCAGACGCATCACCAGCGCGGTGTAGCCTTTGGGGATCACGGTGGTGGAGTTTTGTTGTGTGACGATGGCTGGCCCTGTCACCACATCCTCGGCCTTCAGTTTGGCTCGATCAAAGCGCGGGGTTTCCAGCGTCTGGCCATCGTCGAAGGTGGTCAGGCGGGAATACAGAGCTGCCTCTGAAGGGTTCCGTCGTCCTCCCTTCTCCAGTTCCGGCAGACGCAGGGTATCGGCGGAGGCGGTGCCGATCACGCGCAGGGTGACGACTTCAACCGCCTGATCCTCGAATGCATGGCCATATTCTGTGCGGTGGACGGCATAGAACGCCCGCGCCACACCATCGGATGTGGCGGCGGTAAACGGACCCTCCGGCACGTCGACGCGCAACTCGAAGCCTTGGCCGACATAGCGGCATTCCGCGATGCGCGAGAAGCGTTGGGCTTCGGTCGGGACGCCGTCGCTGTCCAGTTGCGCCATGGCCTCTGCCTGCAGCTTGTCGAAGATCGCACCAAGGTTGGCGAAGGTATCCGTATCCCCCGCCTGAAGGATTGCCAGCGCCGAGCGGGTGAATTCATAGCGCGGTTCGGTGACCAGCAGCCCCATCGCTGCGGTGATGCCGGGATGCAACGGCGAGATCACGTTCTTCGCCCAGATCGCCTCGCCCAGCGCCACGCCATGCAACGGCCCGGCCCCGCCAAACGCCATCAAGCTGAAGCCGCGCGGATCAATCCCCCGTGCCACCGAGTTCGAGGCAATCGCCAACGCCATATGGTTGTTGATGATGCGCAACACGCCCAAGGCGGCGTCTTTGACGGACAGGCCCAACGGCTCCGCCAGTTTTGACCGGATCGCAGCCTCGGACAAGGCCGGGTCGATCTTCAACCCGCCACCCAGGAACTGCTCCGGATCCAGACGACCCAGCACAACCTGCGCATCGGTGACTGTGGGTTCGACCCCGCCCTTGCCATAGCAGGCCGGCCCCGGCTCCGCCCCGGCAGAGCGAGGGCCGACGCGGAAGGCGCCACCGCTGTCGACAAAGGCAATCGATCCGCCACCCGCCCCGATCGCATCAATATCGATCATCGGCACCAGAACCGGCATTTCCGCCACTTCTGTGTCACGCGGGTTCTTGATGGTAAGCTGGCCATTACGAATGACCGAAATGTCAGCCGATGTGCCGCCGATGTCGATGGTGATCACCTGACCCTGACCACAAGCCTCTCCCGTCCAGCGCCCGCCAATGACGCCACCTGCGGGCCCCGACAGCAGCAGCCCGACCGGGTTCTTGGCGGCCTGTTCCACCGTGGAAACCCCACCGTTCGATTGCATCATGCGGACGTAGGCATTCACCCCCGCTTCGCGCAGACGGCGTTGAAGGTTGTCCAGATACCCCGCCGTGCGCGGCCCGATATAGGCGTTCATCGCGGCGGTCGAGAACCGTTCATATTCCCGCATCGTATTCACGACTTCGGACGAGGCGCAGATGAAGGCGTCCGGCATGACCCGCTGAACGATCTCTTTGGCCATCAGTTCGTGGTCGTTGTTCAGGAACGAAAACAGGAAGCCGACCACCACCGCCTCCAACCCGCGCTGCGCAAAGAGTTCGGCGGCCTGTTCAACCTCGCCCAGATCAAGCGGGGTTTCCACCAAACCTGTCGGCGGCATGATCCGTTCGGTCACGGCAATCCGGTTGCGGCGCTTGATCAGCGGGGCGCTTTGCCATGGCACGTCGAATTGCAGCGAGAAGTTGTGCGGACGTTTGTGCCGCGCCATGTGCAGGATATCGCGAAAGCCCTTGGTGGTGATCATCCCCACCTCGGCCCCGTCACGTTCAATCACGATGTTGGTGGCGACAGTCGTGCCGTGAAACAGCGCGTCGATCTGGCCGGGCGCAACACCTGCGAGGGCGCACAATTCCACCACCCCCTGCACCACGCCAATCGACTGGTCCTTTGGTGTGCTGGACACCTTGTGCACAAAGACCTGCTGGCGGCCATCCGCAGCAACCGCCTCCAGCACGAGGTCGGTGAAGGTGCCGCCCACGTCAACGCCTACCCTGATCATCCTTGCATTCCCTGTTGTTGGTGGCCCAGCGCTTATGGTCAAGCCTTTGTTTTTGTTTACGTCCAGAGAGCCTGCGCCTCCATGCACAGCCGTCCGTCTGCACTCGCGGTCCACAGGTGCAGACCTGTCGCCGTTTCATTTGCGTTGACGGTAAAGGCCGCGCCGTCGGTCAGCGGGCTGATACCGCGATAGTCAAAGCTGTGTGGAGGCGTGCCCCGCAGGCGGGCCGCGTATTCCAGCATCATCGTAGCTTGCAGGGGGCCATGAACAACAAGGCCCGCATAGCCCTCGGCCGTGATTGCATGGTCGCGGTCGTAGTGGATGCGGTGGCCGTTGAAGGTGATGGCGGAATAGCGGAACAGCAGCACCGGGTCGGCCATGATGCTGTAAGACCAGCGCGCCGCAGGCGCCTGCGGAATGGCCGGCGCGGGGGTGTCGGGGTCACGCGGGGCGCGGTAGACGATGTCATGCCGTTCGGTCAGGACCAGCCCCTGCGGGCCGATGAAGTCGTGGTCCACCGTCACAAAACACAAGGCCCCGCTGCGGCCGGACTTCAGCGCGACATCGCGGACGGTCGAACGTCGCGTGACCACATCGCCCACCTTGAAACGACCCGTCATCTCAATCCGCCCGCCCGCCCACATGCGGTGTGGCAACGGCACCGGCGGCAACAAGCCGCCGCGTTTGGGATGGCCATCCAGACCAAGCTGCGACATCGGGCGCGTCGCCGGGGCAAGGCACCAATGAATGGCAAGGGGAGCGAACTCGCCCTCGGCCAACGCCGGTTCAGGCTCATCCAGCACGGCCAGATAACCCGCGACCAGCCGGGCCGAGACAGTATCCACCGCCGTCTCCGTCCGGCCAATCCACTGGCGCAGGTGGTCAATGTCGAGGGCGGCGTAGGTCATCTGGTAAACTCCGCCCGG
>JBIHZO010000431.1:0-3301 GCA_044231405.1 Cypionkella sp.
ACGGAATTTTGGGCAGAGAGGACGACAATTCTGGTCAGATCTGACCGGGTTGCGCCGGGGCCATCACAGCCCCAGCTTCTGCGCCACCATCGCGCCCACGACGGCCGGATTGGCCTTGCCGCCGGTCGATTTCAGCACCTGCCCGGTGAACCAACCCGCCAGTTTGGCATTGACCTTGGCCTTTTCGACCTGATCGGGATTGGCCGCGATCAGGGCATCGAGTGCCGCCTCGATCGCGCCGGTGTCGGTGACGGCCTTCATCCCATGCGCCGCCGCAACTTCGGCCGGATCACCGCCCTCGGTCCACAGCAGTTCGAACAGGTCTTTCGCCATTTTGCCGGTGATCTCGCCCTTGCTTAACAAGTCCAGCATCCCGCCCAGTTGTGTGACGGAAACAGGGCTGTCGGCAATCAGCTTGCCCTCTTTGTTCAACCGGCCAAAAAGTTCGTTGATCACCCAGTTCGCGGCGATCTTGCCATCACGCCCCTGCGCCACAGCCTCAAAGAAACCAGCGGATTCCAGATCGGCCGTCAGCACGTTGGCATCATAATCGGTCAGCCCGAAATCGCCCATGAAGCGGGCTTTCTTGGCATCGGGCAGTTCGGGCATGGAGGCTGCGATGTCATCGACCCAAGCCTGTTCAATCTCCAGCGGCAGCAGATCGGGGCAAGGGAAATAGCGGTAATCATGCGCCTCTTCCTTGCTGCGCATGCTGCGGGTTTCGTTCTTGTCCGGGTCATAAAGCCGGGTTTCCTGCGTGACCGAACCGCCATCCTCCAGAATGGCAATCTGACGGCGCGCCTCATGGTCGATCGCCAGTTGGATGAAGCGCATCGAGTTCATGTTCTTGATCTCGCAGCGCGTGCCAAGGTGGCCAAAGTCCTGCGTGGCCTGATATTTCTCATACTGACCGGGGCGGCAGACCGAGACGTTCACATCAGCGCGCAGGTTGCCGTTCTGCATGTTGCCATCGCAGGTGCCCAGATAGCGCAGAATCTGGCGCAGCTTCACCACATAGGCCGCCGCCTCTTCAGGACCGCGGATGTCGGGACGGCTGACGATTTCCATCAGCGCGACGCCGGTGCGGTTGAAGTCGACGAAGCTCATCGTCGGGTCCATGTCGTGGATGGATTTGCCCGCGTCCTGCTCCAGGTGGATACGTTCGATCCGCACCAGACGGGCGACGCCCGGCGACAGTTCGATCAGCACTTCGCCCTCGCCGACGATGGGGTGATAAAGTTGCGAAATCTGATACCCCTGCGGCAAGTCGGGGTAAAAGTAATTCTTGCGGTCAAAGGCCGAGGCCAGATTGATCTGCGCCTTCAAACCCAGACCCGTGCGCACCGCCTGTTCAATGCAAAACTCATTGATCACCGGCAGCATGCCCGGCATGGCTGCATCGACGAAGGCGACGTTCGAGTTCGGCTCTGACCCCACCTGCGTCGAGGCGCCCGAAAACAGCTTGGCGTTGGACGACACCTGTGCATGGATTTCCATGCCGATCACCAGTTCCCAATCATGCTTGGCCCCGGCGATCACCTTCGGTTTCGGCGTGGTATAGGTCAGATCAAGCATGGCGGCCTCCGTGATTATCCCCGTCTGTTTAGGCAGGCGGGGCGGCGTGGGCAAGGGCCGGGGTGGCGGAAAGCTGCCGATTTGGGGCAAAGTCGGGGCGCGCAGATTGCCAGAACGCGGTTTCACGGCAATCAGGCAAGGGTCGCGCAGGTTGGTGCGGCGCTGACCCAGACGGATGAATGCGGATCACCCCCCTGATTGCCCCGGTTTTGGCGGCCCTTGTTCTGGCTGGCTGCAACCGGATTCCCCTTCCCAACCTGGCCTCGATGATGGCCTCTGCCGCCCAGCCTGCCATGCGTTGGGATCACCGGCCCGAGGCCGCCGCATGGACGCAGCGCACGCTGGCGGCCGTGGCACAGCATGATGACGTTCTGGCGTCCCGTGTTCCCAAGGATATCGCAGGCTGGTGCCCTGGTTATAAGGCAGCATCGCTGCCAGAGCGGCGGGCTTTTTGGGCCGGATTGCTGTCAGCTATTGCCAAATATGAAAGCGGTTGGAACCCGCGCGCCGCAGGCGACGGCGGGCGTTACATCGGGGTCATGCAGATTTCGCCCAAAAGTGCGGCCAACTATGGCTGTGCCGCGCGGTCTTCGGCGGCACTCAAAGACGGCGCGGCCAATCTGGAATGCGCGGTGGAACTGGTGGCCCATCACGTTGCGCGCGACGGCGTCGTGGCAGGAAAGGGCAATCGCGGCGCGGGTCGCGACTGGATGCCGTTGCGCAAATCCGACAGGCGGTCGGCGATTTCCAATTGGACCAGCCAGCAGGCCTATTGCCGGTAGGTCACTGGGATTTGACAGAATTTGACTAAAATTTGCTTCATCTGTCCCAAAATATCCCACGGGGGTGCGGGGGTGTTAAACCCCCGGCTTGGCCGATGCCGCAAACCGTCACCCCAGCATCCGCCCCGCCATCTCGGACAAATCCCGACTGAGCCCCGGCACCGCCAGGATGCGTTGCAGCGCGGCCCGCATCATCGCTTGGCGGTCGGCGTCATAACGCGGCCATGTCTCGAACGCCGTTGACATCCGGGCGGCGGTTTGCGGGTTGGCGGCGTCCAACCGGATCAGCCAATCGGCGAGCAGGTCATAGCTGGCCCCATCCGCGTGGTGAAACCCGGCATGATTGACCGACAAAGCGCCGATGACCGACCGGAAGCGGTTTGGGTTTTTCCAGTCAAAATTGGTGCGCGCGGTCAGAGCGCGGGTCACTGCCGCAGTCTGGTCAGGCGCGGCCATCGAGACCTGCACCGCAAACCACTTGTCCATCACCAGCCGATCGCCGGCCCATTTTTCAGCAAAATCCGCCAGTTCCGCCGCCCCGGCCCCGATATCGAGCAGACAGCACAGCGCGCCAAAACTTTCGGTCATGTTGTCGGCAGAAAGGTGCGCGGCCCGCGCGGCACCTCCGCCGTCCAGATGCGACAAAAGACCCAAGGCCACCAACCGCAGCGCGCGCTTGCCAGCCGCCTGCGCGTCGGGGGAATAGGCCCCCGGCACGCGACACGCCATCTCCAGAGCCGGCAACCCCTGCGCCAGACGCTGCGCCAACGCCAGTTGCAGCGCGCGGCGCGCGGTGTAGATCCGCGCCGGATCAGGCACCTGGCCCGCCGCGTGCAAGGTTGCGGCCATGTCATCCTCACCGGGCAACCGCAAAGCCAGAGCGCGGAAGGCCGGATCCAGGGCGTCGTCAAAAGCCAGCCGCGCCATGCCGTCCAGCAGGCTTT
>JBIHZO010000432.1:0-3300 GCA_044231405.1 Cypionkella sp.
GGCTATGTCCTGTCGACCACCAAAGCAGATACCAAAGAATATTACGATGCGATGATCAACGCCTTTGCTAGGGGCGTGGCCGTCCGCCTGAAGTAAGCACGGTCTACGCATCGAGGCGGCGGCACAACTGTGCCGCCGCCTTTTCGAAGACGAGGCCGCACGGCCACAGCCCAACACAGAGCGTCAGTTCTGAAACGCGGCCAGCATGGAATTCAACTCGTCAGCATTCGGCGCCGTCCGGGCATGTTAAAACAAGCCGCACTCCCCGTTGCCGGCAAAAAAACATCAGATCATGCAATCGAAGCTCGCGCACCGGTGGTAATGAGCTACTCCCCGATGTTTGGACAGATTTCCGGGTGATTTAAGCTACTGCCTGCACCTGCTGATCGGTTTGGGTTGAGTTGAAGTAGGCCACGGCGGGCGGTTGACCGCCATGGGCGGCGTGAGACCGCTGGTGGTTGTAGAAGGTGATCCAACGTCCGACGCCGACCTTGGCCTGTGATCCGGTTTCCCAGGCGTGCAGATAGACGCATTCATACTTCAACGACCGCCAGAGCCGCTCGATGAAGATGTTGTCGAGGTAACGGGCTTTGCCGTCCATCGATATCTTGGTCTTGGCCCGCTTCAGCCGGTCGGTCCAGTCGAAGGATGTGAACTGACTGCCTTGGTCGGTGTTCATAATCTCGGGCGGGCCGAACTTGTGGATGGCCTCGTTCAGCGCCTCCAGGCAGAACTCGGCTTCGAGCGTGTTCGAGATGCGCCAGGCCAGCACCTTGCGGGTGAACCAGTCCATGATGGCCACCAGATAGAGAAAGCCTTTGCGCATGGGCAGGTAAGTGATGTCGGCGCACCAGACTTGGTTGGGCCGGTCGATCCGTAGCCCACCGAGCAGATAGGGGTAGGTCTTGTGACCCTTTGCGGGCTTGCTGGTATTGGGTTTCTGGTACCCTCTCGGCGTTTGCTTCGCAAAAGCCTGCCAGGCAATGGATCGGCATCAATCGCATAAGGCGCATCAGCCGCCGGATGCGCTTTTCGTTCACGGCATGGCCTTCGTTCTGCAGATGCCACGTCATTTGCCGGACGCCGTAAAACGGGGTGTCCAGGAACTGCTTGTCGACCTTCAACATCAGGTCAAGGTTCATCGCCGTCTCGCCCTGCGGCGTGTAATAGAACGACGACCGCGAGATCGCGAGCAACTGGCACTGCGCCCCGACCGACAGCTTGTGATGGGTTCTTTCGATCATGCCCCGCCTCACTTCCCGATCCAGGGCTTGAGCTTTCGTGACAAAAAATCATTGGCGACGGCCAGCTCTCCGATCTTGGCATGCAGGTCGCGAACCGTTTCCTCGGCAATTTCAGCCGTAGCTGCCGCCTGACCGCCACGCTCAAAGATGCCTGCCGCACCTTCCAGCAGCGCCTTCTTCCATTGGTGAATCATCGTCGGATGGACCCCATACGCGGCCGCCAATTCCGTAACCGTGCGCTCGCCCTTCAGCGCCTCCAACGCCACACGCGCCTTGAACGCCGCGTCATGGTTCCTGCGTTTCGACATGTTCTGATCTCCTCGTCTTGGGGATCAGCAGACCTCAGATCGTAGCTTCCGTCACTGTCCGATTTTCGGGGGGTAGCTCAGACGCTGTTCGCCCCAATGATCAGAAGCCGTCGGAGGGATCGCTTACCTATCTTGGGTGTCGCCCCGCAGGGCTGCTTGCCACCGGTGGGATGCTGCCGAGGTCCCACACCCAGCCAGGCCGCAAAGTTACGTGCCTTGCGGAATGTCTCGGGTGCGAATGCTTCCGGCCGAGGGGTATGTGTTCCTATATGAGCACCATCAGGCCGCCCACAAAGTCCACGTTCTCGACATGATCGCCCCGGGCCGGAACCGGCGGTAATTGGCCCCGCGATCAAGGATCTGCCGGTCAAATCCGCGATCCTGCTTTCCGGTTGATCACGCCGTTCCAAGGCTCTGCGCGCGCAGCAGGTCGGCGATCTGGAGCAGGCTGGTTCCTAGCAGACCGGCGACCTAAAGGCCTCCTCAAACAGCTCTTTGGGCAATGACCGTACAGCTTATGCGTAGGGGGAGCTTGCTAAAAGTAACCCACTGGGCTATATAACGATGACGCAGTCGGTAGCAGAGACCCCGATCTTCACCCGCCAGACGGAAAAGCTCTTCACCGAAGACGAGAAGCGCGAGCTGATCGACTTTCTGGCGGAGAATCCGTTGGCAGGGGATGAAATCCCGGGAACGGGTGGGGTTCGCAAGGTTCGCTTTGCGGCATCCGGGCGCGGCAAGAGGGGAGGGCACGGATCATCTACTATTACCTGGATGACACCATGCCGCTCTATGCCCTTCTGGCCTATGCGAAGAACGATCAGGGCGACATGACGCCCGACGAAAAACGCGCCGTTTCTACGCTGGCGGCAGCGCTCAAGGCAACCCGGAAGGAAAAGAGATGAGCACCTTCGGCGACGATCTGATACAGGCAATGACCGAAGCCCTCGCCCACGCGAAGGGCGAAGGCCCCGCTGTTGTCCACGCCCCCGTTGTTCCGCGGGAAGTTCGGGAGCAGGCCCATCTGACACAGGCGCAGATGGCCCCACTGATGGGAATGAGCCTGTCCGGCTACCGGAAGTGGGAACAGGGCCAGCGCCGGGTAAGCGGGCCAGCGGCAACCTTGTTACGGCTCATTCAGAAAGAGCCTGATGTCGTGAAGCGTGCGCTTCTATCATAATAAGGCACTGAAGTGTTCGCTTGCGGCGTGTGGCCGGTCGGGCGCGACCGCGGCGATGGTTCTGGCCGCGTCCGCGCAACACCCTGTAGAAGCTGGACTCTGAGAGATCGAGTACGGCTCAATGCAGGATAGTACGTTAGCAGAAATAACTCATTAACAAGTATAGCTTTTCTTGGTCAGCCAAATTCAAAAATATTCCCATTTTGTGAAACCGGTAAGCCATTGGTTTCAAACAGATAAAATTTCCTTAGAATGATTTTCCGCACTGATCCGTAACAGACCCCATAGTGTCTGGCCAATTCTGGCGTCAGGTCATGCTGCGATGACCCCTCGACGTGATAGGGACATCAACTCGATGTCGACACGACGCATGCGGGCGGGCGTCATCTTGCCGGTCCGCAGAACCATTTTGCGGATGGCGCGATTGACGGCCAACGCCTTTTGTCAACGGCAGAGTAAAAGTGAGCCAAAGGGCAGCGCAAAATGTTGCCACTTAGGGTTTGGCGAGATTGCCGCGTGAGCGAGCGCCAGCATCCGGGCGACCGCGCTTGTCACAGAGCTGGCGGTT
>JBIHZO010000078.1:0-10845 GCA_044231405.1 Cypionkella sp.
CACGGGGAGGCCGGGCTGGAAGCGGCGCTGCGGGGCGCGCAGATTGTGGTGACGCTGCTGCCGAAAACGCCGGAGACCGAGAACCTTTTGAACGCGGCACGGCTGGCGATGCTGCCGCGCGGGGCGGTGATCCTGAACCCCGGACGCGGACCTTTGATTGACGACGAGGCGCTTTTGGCGGCACTGGATGCGGGGCAGATCGGCCATGCCACGCTGGATGTGTTCCGGGTGGAGCCCCTGCCTGCGGGGCATCGGTACTGGTCGCACCCAAACGTGACGGTGACGCCGCATATCGCCGCCGACACAAGGGTTTTGGGTGCGGCGCGGGTGTTGGCCGAGAACATCCGGCGCGGCGAGGCAGGCGAGCCGTTGCTGTATCTGGTCGACCGCGCGCGCGGGTATTGAGGCGGAGGCCTGATTTTTTGCGCAAAGATTCGGTCCCGGCCGCAAGCGGCGCGATTGCTGCCGCGCGCGTCGGGATTGGGACAGTCTTTCGCCAACCTCTGACAGAGCCTGACAAAAACAGGGGCAGTCCATGAAATACGCGACGGGGGCCATGCTGATCGTGCTGGCCGGGGTGCTGTGGTCGGTGCAGGGGCTGATCATCCGGCTGATCCCGGACACCGGGTCCTGGGCGATTTTGGTCTGGCGGTCGGTGGGGATGCTGCCCGTGCTGCTGCTGTGGATCGCGGTGCAGTCCCGTGGCCGGGTGGTGACGGAAATCCGGGCGGTGGGCTGGCCGGGGGTTTTGGGCGGCTTGGGTCTGGTGATGGCGTTTTCGGGCGCGATCTATGCGTTTCAGGCCACAAGCGTCGCCAATGCGGTGCTGCTGTTTTCCGCCTCGCCGTTCTTTGCCGCGATCTTGGGGCGAGTCTTGCTGGGCGAACAGGTGAGCGCGCTGACCTGGTTTGCCATTGTGCTGGCGGCGGTGGGCATTCTGGTGATGGTCGGCGGTGGCATGGCGGGCGGGGCCCTGGATGGCAATGTGGCGGCGCTGATTTCTGCGCTGGGGTTTGCGGTGTTCACGGTGACCTTGCGCTGGGGGAAACTGGCGAACATGCTGCCAGCAGTGGCTTTGGGCGGGGTGTTTTCGATCATCGCCGGGGCGGTGGCTTTGGCGGTGTTGGGGCAGGATCTGCTGATTTCACCGCGCGAGGCGGGCATCGCTGCGGCGATGGGCGCGGTGACTTTGACGGGCGGCATGTTGCTGTTCACCCTTGGCAGCAAGGTGGTCCCGGCAGCACAAGCGACCTTGCTGTCGCTGGTCGAGGTGTTGCTGGCGCCGCTGTGGGTGTGGGTTTTGTTGGGGGAAACCGTGTCGCAGGGCACGTTGATCGGCGGGGCGGTGCTGCTGGGGGCGGTGGTTCTGAACGCCTATGGCGGGCGCGGGCTGCGGGGTTAGGGCGCGATCTTGCGCCAGGCCTAGCGGTTGCGGCGGAAGAACCTGGTGCGGGCGTAAAGCTCTTCCATGCGTTTCAGGCGGGATTCGGTGTCAGCCCAAGACAGGGTTTGCACAGCCGCCAGCAGGGTTTCGACCAATACCATCAGGGACACGTTGCTGTCCCATGCCGAGGGCGCCTCGATATGGCAGCACAGGGTGTGGCGGGCATGGGCGGCGGCAGGGGAGACCCAGCGGTCGGTGATCAGGATGATCTCGGCACCCTGGTCGCGGGCCAGTTCGGCCACTTGCAGCACGGCGTTTTCATAACGGCGGATGTCGAACACCAGCAACACATCGCCCGGCGCCATGTCCAGCAGCGCGGGCGGCCAGGTGTTGGCGCTGTCAGACAGCAGGGTGACTTCGGGACGCACCACCTTCATCAGCGAGGTGAAGTAGTCGGCCATGGCATGGGTGATGCGGCCGCCCATGGCAAAGACGCGGCGGTTGGGGTCGGCCAGCAGGGCGGCGCTGGCGTCAAATTCGGCGTGGTCGATCTGACCCAGCGTCGCCTGCAGGTTGGACATCACCGCATCGGCAAAGCGGTTCAGGATATGGGTGTCGGGCACGCCACCGGCCCAGCGGTCGTGCTTGGCCAAGGGCGAGACCAGCATCGCCTCGACCTCGCCGCGCAGGGCGGTTTGCAGGTCGGGATAGCCCTTGTAGCCCAGCTTTTGCGCCAGACGCACCACGGTTGGTGTCGACACCAGCGCAGCCTTGGCCAGAATGGTGATCGAGCCCAGTGCGGCCACCGGGTAGTGCGACAGGATATGGCTGGCCAGTTGCCGTTCGGCCCGGGTCAGATCGGGCAAGGCGGTGCGCAGTTGTTCGTCCACGGGCATCAAGAGATTGGCCATACTGCACCCTTTCTAACCCTGCGCTGTGGTGTTTATCATAGCGACAGGCTGTCACATTGGAAAACATTGTAACAGCGGCGCGCGAAAAGAAACAATCTTGACAGAATTGCAACAAAGGGTGAACCTTGGGTCTAAACATAGGGATGACTCGCCACAATGGGCGCTAAGGCCAAGTCAGATGGGGCGGACAGGTTCCCGCCCATGATCGAGAATGAGGCCACGTTGGGGCGGTTCATTCTGGTGTGCGAACATGCGTCGAATGTGATCCCGCCGCGCTGGGGGGACATGGGGCTGTCAGCGGCGCAGCGGTCAGAACATATCGCCTGGGACCCCGGGGCTTTGGGATTGGCGCGGGGATTGGCGCAGCGGTTGGACGGGGTGCTGATTCACGCTCCGGTCAGTCGGGTGGTGTATGACTGCAACCGCGCCCCGGACATGCCGGGGGCAATGCCAATTCGATCTGAAGTCCACGATATTACTGGAAATTTTGGGGTGACGCCGCAAGAGAGGTTGGCGCGGACAGAAGCGATCTATCTGCCGTTTCATGACGCCCTGCACGGGTTGATTGCGCGGCGGATTGCGGCTGGCCTGCGGCCCGTGATCGTGACCGTGCATTCCTTCACGCCTGTTTATCACGGCAAGCCACGGCGGGTGGAGTTCGGGGTGATCCATGATGCCGATCCCGCTTTGGCGGTGGCCATTCATGCGGCCGCGATGAAGACCACGCAGTTGCAGGCGGCGTTGAACGCGCCCTATTCGGCCGCCGATGATGTGACCCATACCTTGCGGCTGCATGCGACGCCTTATGGGTTGCCCAATGCCATGCTGGAAATCCGCAATGATCTGATCGCAACAGCCGATGCACAAACCGCGATGGCGGATCAGTTGGCTGCGGTTCTGAACATGGGGTTGGTCGAGATACAGCGGCAAGCCAAGGCCAGTTGAACGGTCGATTGTGGGATCACTGGGGCAATCGCCCCGCGCAATAGGCACGCCCCGCCAAAGGGGCCAACAGTGGAGAACCCGGATATGCCCGGCAATATGACACTTGATGAGCTGAAGGCCGCCGTGAAGGCTGGCGAGATTGACACCGTTCTGGTGGCTGGCATCGACATGCAGGGCCGCCTGATGGGCAAGCGCTTCCATGCGCAGTTTTTCGTGGATGGCGGCTGGGAAGAGACCCATTGCTGCAACTACCTGCTGGCCGTGGATATGGAGATGAACACGGTTCAGGGCTATAAATCGTCAAATTGGCAGACGGGCTATGGCGATTACATCCTGAAATCCGACATGAGCACCCTGCGCCGGGTGCCGTGGCTGGAAGGCACCGCGATGGTGCTGGGCGACACGCTGGATCACCACCGCCATCCGGTTCCACATGCGCCGCGCAACATCCTGAAGCGTCAGGTCGCGCGCGCCCGCGCGATGGGGTTCGAGCCGATGATGGCGACAGAGTTGGAGTTCTATCTGTTTGAAAACAGCTATGAATCCCTGCGCGACAGCAATTTCACGGGGTTGAAGCCCGTCAGCGCCTACAATGAGGATTACCACATCTTCCAGACCACCAAGGAAGAGGGCGTCATGCGCGCTGTGCGCAACGGTTTGTATGGCGCGGGGATCACCATTGAAAACTCCAAGGGTGAGGCGGATGCGGGGCAAGAGGAGGTCAATTACAAATACTCCGACGCCCTCGATGCCGCCGACAACCACACCATCGTCAAGCATGGCATCAAGGAAATCGCCTGGACCAAGGGCAAGTCGGTGACCTTCATGGCAAAGTATGATCACCGCAAGGCGGGGTCGTCCAGCCATTGCCACCAGTCTTTGTGGACGCTGGACGGCAAGCCCGCCTTCAAGGACGATGCCGACAAACACGGCATGAGTCAGGTGATGAAGCATTACATCGCGGGCCAATTGGCCTACGCGCGGGAAATGACGGTGTTTCTGGCGCCCTATGTGAACAGCTACAAGCGGTTCACCAAGGGCATGTTTGCGCCGACCAAAGCCGTCTGGTCTGCCGATAACCGCACGGCGGGTTTCCGGGTGTGTGGCGAGCACAGCAAGGCGATCCGGGTGGAATGTCGCATTCCCGGCTCTGACGTGAACCCCTATCTGACCTGTGCGGCCTTGCTGGCGGCGGGTCTGGACGGGATTGAGCAGAAGATGGAGTTGGAACCCGAGATGGTCGGCGATATGTATACGGCGGGCAATGTGCGGGAAATTCCGCACAATCTGCGCGAGGCTGCGGATTTGCTGAACGGATCGGCGATGTATCGCAAGGCATTTGGCGATGATGTGGTGGACCATTATCACCATGCCGCGCAGTGGGAGATTTCGGAAACCGATCGTGTGGTGACCGATTTTGAAATTCAGCGCCTGCTGGAGCGGGCGTAAAAGGAGGGTGGGTATTGAACCCACCCTGACACGGAATGGTGGGTTCAACACCCACCCTACACTCTGCAAGGACGACAAGATGAAACCGATTCAACTGATTTCCCCGGTGGACGGCTCGGTCTATGCCGAACGGATGCCGCTTTCGCGCGAGGCGGCCGTTGCGGCGGCGGCGCGGGCCAAGGCTGCGCAAAAGGCCTGGGCTGCGCGGCCTTTGGCGGACCGGATCGCCTTGGTGAAGGCCGGGGTGGCCAACCTGAACGCAATGACCCCGCGTGTGGTCGAGGAACTGGCCTGGCAGATGGGCCGCCCGACGCGGTTTGGCGGCGAATTTGGCGGTGTCAATGCGCGCACTGACTACATGTCCGAAATCGCGGCGGCCACCTTGGCCCCGCATATCATTGAAGACAGTGACAAATTCCGCCGCTACCTGGCGCGTGAGGCTTTGGGTGTGGTCTTCATTGTCGCCCCTTGGAATTATCCTTACCTGACAACCGTCAACACTTTGGTGCCTGCCCTGATCGCCGGGAACACGGTGATCTTGAAGCACGCGAGCCAAACCATGTTGGTGGGCGAACGCATCGTCGAGGCGTTTCACGGCGCGGGCATTCCAGAGGATGTGTTCCAGAATGTGGTGCTGGATCATGCCACGACGGAACATCTGATTTCCACGCGCGCGTTCAATTTCGTCAACTTCACCGGGTCGGTTGCGGGTGGTCAGGCGATGGAGCGGGCGGCGGCGGGGACGTTCACGCCTTTGGGACTGGAACTGGGCGGCAAGGATCCGGGTTACGTTCGTGCCGATGCTGATCTGGACGCAGCAGTCGACACGCTGATGGACGGCGCGATGTACAACGCGGGCCAATGCTGCTGCGGGATCGAGCGGATTTATGTCCATGAAAGCCTGTACGACGCCTTTGTCGAAAAGGCGGTGGCTTGGGTCAAGGGGCTGAAGCTGGGCAATCCGTTCGACGCCGACAGCACGCTTGGCCCGATGGCGAACAAACGCTTCGCCGCCGTGGTGCGCAGCCAGATTGCCGAGGCAGTTGCGGCGGGCGCCAAGGCGCTGATTGATCCGGCCCTGTTCCCGGCGGATGATGGCGGCGCCTATCTGGCACCGCAGATTCTGGTCAACGTTGATCATTCGATGCGGGTGATGATGGAAGAAAGCTTTGGCCCCGTGGTGGGGATCATGAAGGTTTCCGGCGATGCCGAAGCGATTGCCTTGATGAACGACAGCCCCTACGGGTTGACCGCAAGCGTGTGGACGCAAGACTATGACACCGCTGCCGAAATCGGTGCGCAGATCGAAACCGGGACGGTGTTCATGAACCGCGCCGATTACCTTGACCCGGCTTTGTGCTGGACAGGGTGCAAAGACACCGGGCGCGGTGGCAGCCTGTCTTATCTGGGCTTCCATTCCGTCACTCGTCCGAAATCCTACCATCTGAAGAAGGTGCAAAAATGACCCATAACGTTCCCAACCGGAACTGGTCCTATCCGACCGCAATCAAGTTCGGCGTCGGTCGTATCGCCGAGCTGGCAGAGCATTGCGCGGCGGCAGGGGTTAAAAAGCCGCTGCTGGTGACCGACAAGGCGCTGGCGTCCTTGCCAATCACCGCCAATGCCGTGGCGGTGTTGCAGGCGCATGGGCTTGGGTCGGCGGTCTTTTCGGAAGTGGACCCGAACCCGAACGAAACCAACATGGCCGATGGCATCGCGGTGTATCTGGCGGGCGGCCATGACGGCGTGATCTGCTTTGGTGGCGGCTCGGCCTTGGACCTTGGCAAGATGATTGCGTTGATGGCGCATCAGCGGGCCGACCTTTCGGTCTGGGACCTAGAGGATATCGACGACTGGTACACCCGCGCCGATGGCGCCAAGATTGCGCCGATCATTGCCGTGCCGACGACGGCAGGGACGGGGTCCGAAGTGGGGCGCGCGGGGGTTTTGACCAATTCGGCCACGCATAAGAAGAAGATCATCTTCCACCCCAAACTGCTGCCCGTGGTCACCATCTGCGACCCGGCGCTGACGGTG
This sequence comes from Cypionkella sp., assembly GCA_044231405.1. Lineage (GTDB taxonomy): Bacteria > Pseudomonadota > Alphaproteobacteria > Rhodobacterales > Rhodobacteraceae > Cypionkella. The sequence goes on from JBIHZO010000078.1 coordinate 6,727, forward strand.
GGGATGCCGCGGTTCATCACGGCGGGCACCGGCATGGATGCGCTGGCGCATTGCCTTGAGGCGTATTGCAGCCCGTTCTACCACCCGATGAGCCAAGGCATTGCGCTGGAAGGCATGCGGTTGGTGTTTGAAAACCTGCCGAAGGTCTATGCCAACCCCAATGATCTGGACGCGCGGGCGCACATGATGTCGGCGGCGGCGATGGGGGCGACGGCGTTTCAGAAAGGCCTGGGCGCGATCCACAGCCTGAGCCACCCGATTGGCGCGGTTTATGGCACCCACCATGGCACCACCAATGCCGTCGTGATGCCGATGGTGCTGGATTACAACCGCGCCAAGATTGAAACCCTGATCGAACGCGCGGCGGCCTATCTGGGCATTGCGGGCGGGTTTGATGGTTTTCGCGCCGCGGTTACGGCGCTGCGGGCCGAGTTGTCGATCCCGGCCAACCTGACCGCCTTGGGCGTGAAGGCGGGCGATCTGGACATGCTGACCGATATGGCGCTGGAAGATCCGTCTTGTGGCGGCAATCCGGTGGTGATGACGCAAGCCAACACCCGCGCGCTGTTTGACGCCTGTATGTAACCCGATTTGGGGCGGTTGGAACCAGACCGCCCCGAACTTGCCCCACCGGACCGAGCCATGACCCAGCACCTGACCACCGATATCGCCGTTCTGGGGGCTGGCGTTGTCGGTCTGGCGATTGCCGAGGCCCTGTGCGCCGAGGGGCGCGCGGTGGTGTTGGTCGATCCCGCCACGCCCGGCATGGGGGCGTCTTATGGCAATGCGGGCACGATTGCCGATTACGCGGTGATGCCGGTGGGCAGCCCGGATGTGCTGCGCAATCTGCCGTCGCTGCTGTTTGACCGCAACTCTCCGCTGTCGATCCGGCGGGCAGCTTTGCCCAGCCTTGCGCCGTGGCTGCTGCGCTTTGCGGTGCAGTCCTTGCCGGGGGCCACACAGCGCAATGCGGCGGCGATTGCGGCCTTGGTGGCGGATGCCTGCCCCAGTTGGCAAGCCTTGGCCGACCGCATCGGTGGGGCTGCGATTTTGCAGAACCGGGGCTGTCTGTATCTGTATGAAACTTTGGCGGCCTATCGGGCGGCCGAGGCGGACATGGCGTTTCGGCGCGGTTTGGGGATCTCGGTTGATCTGATATCCCCCGAGGCTTTGGCGGCGATGGAACCGGGTCTGCCTGCGGTGGAAGGCGGCGCTGCGTTCTTCCCGAAGGCGGTGTTTTTGTCCGATCCGGGCATGATGATGGCAGCGCTGGCGCAGGCGGTGTTTGCCCGCGCGCAATTCGTGCAGGCGCGGGCGCAAAAGTTGACGCGCCAAATTGACGGCGTGATCGTTGAAGGGCCGGGGCTGCGGCTGCATGCCAAGCGGGTGATCATTGCGGCGGGGGCGCATTCCCGCGCGCTGGCCTTGCAGGCGGGCGACCGGGTGCCTTTGGACACCGAACGCGGCTATCATGTGGAATGGGACATGCCTACGCCGCGCCTGTCGCGCCCCGCCTGCCCCACATCACGCGGGTTCTATCTGTGTCCGATGACGGGGCGGTTGCGGGTGGCGGGGACGGTGGAGCTGGGCGGGCTGGAAGCACCTGCATCGCCGCATCGGATTGCCAAACTGGTGGACGGGGCTCGGGCGATCTTTCCCGATCTGGGCGAACCCAGTCGTGAGTGGATGGGGTTTCGCCCTTCAATGCCGGATTCGGTGCCGGTGATCGGGCCATCGGCGGGCGGGGCCGAAGTGATTCACGCCTATGGTCACGGCCATATCGGGCTGACGCTGGCCCCGATCACCGCACGGTTGGTGGCGGCGCTGGTGGCGGGGCGCGCGCCTGAACTGGATTTGACGCCCTATCTGCCGGGGCGGTTCTAGGTGCGGGTGATCCTGCATCCGGGGTTTCACAAGACCGGCACCTCCAGCCTGCAAGCCTGCCTTGCCGCCAACCGTGCGGCACTTGCCCCCCACGCGCAAATTGTGCTGCTGGACGCATTGGAGCGACCTGTGCGCTATGCCACCCGCTTTGCCACTGGGGGCGATCCGCTTGATCTGGCGGGGTTTTCGGCGGCATTTGCAGAGGTCTGCGCCACTGTGACCGGGGCGGATACGGTGGTGATCAGCTGTGAAGGGCTGTCGGGGCGCACGCCGGGCAAGAAGGGCATCGTCGATTACGGCGCGGCGGTGCCCTTGGCGCAGGCGATGGCTGCGGGCGTGCGGACGGTGTTTGGCGGCAAGGCGCGGCTGACCTTCTTGTACACGACGCGGGAGGCGCAGGGCTGGCTGTCATCGGCGTGGCGGCACAATCTGTCGGGCTATCGCGTGACCGAGGATTTTGACACCTTCAGCGCTCGCTGTGCCGGGGCCGCTGATTTCGCGGCGATCACCGGGCAGGTTGCGCAAACCGTGCAGCGGGCGGAGGTGATTCAGGTGGCGCTGGAGTCCGTGCAAACTGCGCCGCTGGGTCCGGCAGAGGCAGTGCTGGCGCTGTTGGATCTGCCCGGTGCGGCGCGGGCGGGGTTGGTCAACCCGGGTGTGCGCAATGTTGGCAGTCCGGCCGACCTGTCGGCGGCGCTGTTGGCTTTGAACCGCAGCGACCTGTCCGATGAGGAAGTAAAGCGCCGCAAGGCGGCGCTTTCGCGGCCGGGGACAGCGCCCCGGCTTGGCTAGGGCTGTCACATGCCCAATTGCGCAGTGATCAGTGGCTGCACCTCGTGCCAACCGCGCCAGATCATGTCCAATGCCACATAAAGAATGATGACAAGGCCGACATAGGCGATCCAACGGTGTTTGCTCAGCAATTTCGCGATGAACGAGGCCGCGAAGCCCATCATCGCGATCGACAGCATCAGACCAAAGATCAGGATGGTGGGATGCTCGCGCGCCGCACCGGCCACGGCCAGCACATTGTCCAAAGACATCGACACGTCGGCGATGACAATCTGCCATGCGGCCTGACGGAAGGTTTTCTTCGGCCCGCCCCCGGCGATTGCGCCGTCGGCGTTCAGGTCTTGCCCCGTCAACGCCTCTTCGGCGCGGATTTCGGTGTCATGGCCGTCGCGCAACTCACGCCACATCTTCCAGCACACCCAAAGCAGCAGCACACCACCGGCCAGCAAAAGCCCAACAATGGCAAGCAGTTGCGTGGTGATCAGCGCGAAGAATATCCGCAGGACAGTGGCGGCGGCGATGCCGACCAGAATGGCCTTGGCCCGCTGTTCCTTGGGCAGGCCGGCGGCGGCCAGACCGATCACGATCGCATTGTCACCAGCAAGGACAAGGTCGATTGTGATCACTTGAAATAGGGCCGTCAGCCCCTCGGGGGTCAGAATTTCCATACGGGGCACCGGGATTGTTATTGCTGTGGTGTAACTAGGGGCTTACGCGGCCGCGATCAACCTGTTTGACAGGGCTATCGCAACCCTACAACCCATTGGCCGCGGCCATGATTTGCTGTCGGTTGATCTCGGCCAGCGCGGCGGCGGTGGCTTTGGGGTCTTGCAGGAACTGGCCCAACGCCTGTGTGTCCGCGGCGCCAAGAATGCGGCGCAGCGATGTGTCGCCCGCATTGGTCAGCACCGTCAAGCTGGCCTGTTGGCCCATGGAGGCCATCAGCAGTCGGAAATCGACATCCAGTTCGGCCCCGGTTTCAGGATTGCGACGGGTGACGGGGGCTCGGGCAAAGGCCATGCCCCTGATCTTGCCATAGGGGCGCGCGCCCGGCGGCAGATCGGGGGCATCGCTGCCGGTGGATGCGGTGTGTTCGATCCGGGTGACCATCTGGTCGGGATCATACGCCAGTCGCAACACCACAAGGCGGCCGGCTTTTTCATAGGTGACGGCGATCTGATGATCGGGCGCGGTGCTGGCGGCATAGTCGCGCAGAACGGCGGCGGCGGTGTCTTGGACCGGGGCGGCCGGATCGCAGGCGATACCGGTGATCACCTGCCCGTCGGCGGGGGTATAGGCGTGGCGGGTCCAGCCTGGGGGTGCGGGCGGCAGAAGTTGTGCCAGATCAACCCGGCCACCGACCATGCCCAGCGGAGCACCGATGCGGCTGGATAGGCCGAACAGATAATCAGCCACCGGCGAGGACGGGTTGCGGAGGGTGTG
>JBIHZO010000433.1:0-3295 GCA_044231405.1 Cypionkella sp.
GATATTTTCACCAATGTGAACGGTTAACGCTTCATCGGGCAGGTGGAGATGCCGAGAATGGAATAGAGTGGGCAGGAGCCGAGTGCGGCGGTCAGCAGCGGCACGATGCCGATCAGTTTGGCGTAGTGCCAAAATCCGGTGCCTTGATCGAGGAAGAACCAGACCAGCAAAGCGGCACCGATGACGATGCGGGCGATGCGGTCGATGGAGCCGACATTTGTTGCGAACATGGTGTTTTCCTTTGTTTTGTGTCCAGAGGTACTGGACTTGGCGGCAGGTTAGCGCTGCCGCCCGCTGCGGTCTGTGATCTGGTCACGCGGATTGCAAAGAAATCTGACGCAGCGCGGTTGCGTCCCGGATGATCACCTGGCCACGGGCGTTTTCGGTCACACCGGCTTTGGCAAGGCTGTGCAGTTGCCGTGTTACCACCTCACGCGCGGTGCCGATACGGGCGGCCAGATCGGCTTGGGTTGCGGTGACCCGATTACCCACCGCGAGGTCCAGCAGCAGGGCCGCCAAGCGCACCTCGACCCGGCCAAAGGCGACCTGTTCCAACACCCGGGTCAGATCGGCCATCCGGGCCCCGAAGGCGCGCAGCACGAAGTTGCGAAATGCCGAATCGCTGTCCATCAGGCTCAAAAACAAGGGCTTGGGGATCAGCACCACCTTTGCTTCGGTCATGGTCCTTGCCGCCCCTGTGTAGGCTTCATCCCCCAAAAGGCCCAGAGTTGATTGGATGCAGGACTGCCCGGGCTCCACCGCATAGAGCAGGATCTCTCGACCCGAGGCAGCGGTGAGGCGAACCTCGATTCGGCCTGACAGGACGATGACAAACACCTGAGCCGGTTCGCCGGACTGAAACAGTGGGGTGTGGTGCGGCAGGCTGCGTGTGGGCAGTTGTGCCAGACTGGCCTGCGTGTTGGGGCTGATGGGGCCCAGAGTGGCAGTCCAGGACATGCGGCGTTCCTTTGGCTCGTGCCGGGTCAGTCTGGCCTAATCCACCGCCAACAGCAATTCCGACAGGCTGCGCTCGCGCAGTCCCAAAAGGGCCAGCGCCTCGGCCTCATCCTCATGGATCAGCACCACCAGCGCCTCAAGCCCCTGCCATGACTTGCGCGCCATCTGCGCCAGTTCCTGCCCGGCGCGCGTGGGGGCGTAAAAGGTCACAAGCAGATCGCGACCGGCGGGCAGCAAGGTTTCGACAAACCGCGCTTGCATTTTCAACAGTTCAGGGAAATTTCGTTCCACACCGGTCACGCGGGACAGGTCGCACAACTGTCGCATCCAAGGTTTGTGATCCGGATGACGACCGCAATCTGCGACCACTGCCAATGACTCAGCCAGGGTCACAAAGCCGGAGTAAACGAACAGCACCAAGTTGCGCTGCGACAGGATCTGAAAGCTGACGGGCATGGAAAACCAAAGCAAGGGGCGCATCTGCCGTCTGACAGATGCGCCCGTTTTGTCAATCCATCGGTTTGAAGTTCAGGCTTGCGCCCTCTTTCATGCCCGTGGGCCAGCGCGAGGTGATGGTCTTGGTGCGGGTGTAAAAGCGGAACGCGTCCGGCCCGTGCTGGTTGAGATCGCCAAAGGAAGATTTCTTCCAGCCGCCGAAGGTGTGGTAGGCCAAAGGCACGGGGATTGGCACGTTGATGCCGATCATGCCGACGTTGATGCGGTTGGCAAAGTCACGCGCGGTGTCGCCGTCGCGGGTGTAGATCGCGGTGCCGTTGCCGTATTCATGATCCATCGCCATCTTCAGCGCATCTTCATAGGTTTGCGCCCGCACCACCGACAGCACAGGCCCGAAGATTTCCTTGGTGTAGATGTCCATATCGGTGGTCACTCGATCAAACAAATGCGGCCCGACGTAAAAGCCGTCCTCATAGCCTTGCAGGTTGAAGCCACGGCCATCGACGACCAGTTCCGCGCCCTGCGCCACGCCGGTTTCGATCAGCTTCAGGATGTTCGCCTTGGCGGCAGCGGTCACAACCGGCCCGTAGTCGATGTCATTGCCGCCGGTGTAGGGGCCGACCTTCAGCTTTTCGATGCGCGGAATGAGACGCTCGATCAACGCGTTGGCGGTTTCTTCACCGACCGGAACCGCCACCGAGATCGCCATGCAGCGTTCGCCGGCCGCACCGTAACCGGCACCCACCAAGGCATCTGCCGCCTGATCCAGATCGGCGTCGGGCATGATGATCATGTGGTTCTTGGCGCCACCAAAACACTGCACGCGTTTGCCGTTTGCGGTGCCACGGGCGTAGATATACTGCGCGATGGGGGTCGATCCGACAAAGCCGATGCCGGAAATCATGTCGTTATCAAGGATCGCATCAACCGACTCCTTGTCGCCGTTGATCACTTGCAACACGCCATCGGGCAGGCCCGCTTCTTTCATCAATTCGGCCAGCATCAACGGCACCGTCGGCGCACGTTCAGACGGTTTCAGGATGAAGGCGTTGCCGCAGGCCAAGGCCGGGCCCATTTTCCACATCGGGATCATGGCTGGAAAGTTGAACGGGGTGATGCCCGCGGCCACACCAATCGGTTGGCGCATGGAATACATGTCAATGCCGGGGCCGGCAGAGTCTGTGAACTCGCCCTTCAACAAATGCGGTGCGCCGATGCAGAACTCGATCACCTCCAGCCCGCGTTGAATATCGCCCTTGGCGTCGGGTATGGTCTTGCCGTGTTCGCGCGAAAGGGCCTCGGCCAGTTTGTCCATATCGCGGTTCAAAAGGCCGACCATGGCCATCATCACGCGCGCGCGGCGCTGCGGGTTGGTGGCACCCCATTTGATCTGCGCCTGAGCGGCGTCGGCGGTGGCGGCGTCAAGCTCGGCCTTCGAGGCCAACGACACACGGGCCTGCACTTCGCCGGTGGCCGGGTTGAACACATCGGCGGCGCGCCCCGAAGTGCCTGCAACGTGGCGGCCGTTGATCCAGTGACCGATTTCTTTCATGGTTGTTCTCCCTTTTCGCGGCATGATAGCCTTGCGAAATTGCGGATGATATAGGCAATATCTCAAACAGGTTTTGCGTTTTTGCAAAGGTGCGGTGATGGCCAAGGAAACCATGGATTGGGACGATCTGCGTGTGTTTCTGGCGGTTGCGCGCAGTGAAAGCCTGTCGGGCGCGGGACGGGGCTTGCGGATTGATCCGGCCACGGTGGGGCGACGCGTGGCCCGGCTGGAGGGATCCGTGGGCGCGCGGCTGTTCACCAAAACCCCGCAAGGCTATGCGCTGACCGAAGCCGGCACGCGGCTTCTGACCCACGCGGTCCGGGCTGAGGT
>JBIHZO010000079.1:0-10825 GCA_044231405.1 Cypionkella sp.
CACGGCCTCCCCCGACAAATAGGCGTCGGGTGGGTTTTGCGCCCAGTCCGCCGCGCCCTTGATCGCGCGGTCAAAGGCAGAAGCGGCCTCGGGGTTCACCAAGGCCTCGTCCAGCGGTTTGCCCCGCCAGGATGGCTCGGTGGCCAGAATGACGGTTCCTTCGCTGTCCGTAACCAGAACCGCATCCTGCAGTCCGGCCCAAGCGCGTTCGTGCTTCATCATATCGACGCCAACGACGATGACCCCAAGCGTGCGCCCTTCAGCCTCGACGCCACGGGAGTAAGTGAAGTCATAACCGCCGCCATCGCGTTGGCCAGCCGAAAACACCGTATCCTTGGACCGCTGCGCATCGACGAAATAGGGTTGAGCACGGTGGTTGGTGCCCAGCAGGTTGCGGTTGGTGGCCCCGACAGCGCGCCCATCCTTGTCCAGCAAGGTGATCGACGCGACGCCAATTTCTTCCTGCACCTGAATCAGGCGCAAAGTGGTGCCGGCGAAGGTGCCCTTCAACAGCGCATCCCGAATCGCAGGGTCATCGGACAGCAACAGCGGCACGACAGACGTGCGCTGCAGTTCCGACAGCATATTGCCGGAATAGAGCGCCAGCCGCAGTTCAGCCCGATTACGGGTGGTTTCGGTAAAGCGTTCTGACAGCCAGCGGTTGGTGATCAGAACCACCCCCACTGCGACCAGTATCAGCAGCCCAACAACCAAGCGCACCCGCCAGGAAGACCCCGGCGCAGTATCTGTCAATTGCTGTGGGTTGCTGTCCTGCATGGTCCGAGTTTAGGCCCTGCCCCGCCCCGCCTCAAGCAGCAGCGGTTCAGGCCAGCGCCATCCCGCCCATCAGGCTGGCAAACAGCGCCGCGCCATCGGTGCCGCCATGGCTGGCATCAACCACACGTTCCGGGTGCGGCATCATCCCGAGAACACGGCGGTTGTCCGACAGCACTCCCGCAATATCGGCCATCGCGCCATTCGGGTTGGCGGCATAGGTGAAAGCAATCAGATCCTCGCCGCGCAGACGGTCCAAGCCACTGGCGTCAATGGTATAATTGCCATCATGGTGGGCAATCGGCACATTGATCTGTTGACCCTTGACATAGGCAGAGGTGAAGGGGCTATCGGTGCTGGCCACGTTCAGCGTCACCGACTTGCACAGGAATTTCAGCCCCGCGTTGCGCATCAAGGCACCCGGCAGCAATTGCATCTCGGTCAGCACTTGGAAGCCGTTGCAGATGCCCAAAACATAGCCGCCGCGTGAGGCATGGCTGCGAATGGCGGTGGCAATCGGCGACTGCGCGGCAATCGCACCGCAGCGCAGATAATCGCCGAAGGAAAAGCCGCCCGGCACACCGACAACATCCGTGCCCGCCGGCAGATCGCTGTCCTTGTGCCACACTCGGGTTACATCAAAGCCTGAACGTTCAAACGCCACCGCAAGATCACGGTCGCAGTTTGATCCGGGAAAGGTGACGACGGCGGCTTTCATGGTCAACGCTCCGATGGTTCTGGGATGAACTGCGGATAGCGCAATATGCTGGGCGAGGCCAGCCCCTGCGGCGGGCACCCCCGGTTTTCCAGCACTGAGGCGCGCAATCGCCTATCGGCTGAAGTCGGTGATCACCGCCACGCCGGGCGGCATCGGGCCGTTAAAGGCGCGCAATTCGGCGCTGGCGGCCGAAAGTGCCACCTGCCGCGCCACGATCGGGCGCACGTCAATCCGCCCGGTTTCGATCATGGACAGCAACGATGGATAGCGCCAGCTGGGCATACCGCGCGTGCCGAACAACGCCAGCTGCTTCATGTAGACCGCGTTCATGTTGATCTCCATCCGCGCGGTGTGGCCGATGGGCAGGCCGACCTGCACATGCCGTCCCATCGGGCGCAGGCACTCAATGGACCCGTTGGTGGTGGCTTCGATCCCTAACGCCTCCACGCTCACATGCGCGCCGCCCCGGGTCAGTTCCACGATCTGGGCCGCCGCGTCGCCCCCTCGCGCATCAATCGCCGCCTCTGCCCCCAAAGACAGCGCATGGGCCAACCGCTCCGGCACCACATCGACCACAATCACCCGCGCGCCCAAAGCCCGCCCGATCAGCAGCACGGAAAGGCCGATGCCGCCCGTACCATGTACCGCCAGCCATTCCCCCGCCTGCACCGCCGCCCGACCAGTCAATGCATGCCAAGCGGTTGTCACCCGGCACCCCAACCCGGCGGCAAGTGCCGGGGTCAGGCTTTCGGGCAGGCGCGCAAGGTTGTGAGCATGTGGAGCAGACACATATTCCGCATAGGCCCCCGGTTCGCCAAACCCCGGCACGCGCTGGTTCTTGCAGATGGTGGTCTGGCCGGATTGGCATTCAGGGCAAGCGCCGCAGGACAGGATGAACGGCGCGATCACACGCTCGCCCGGGCGCCATTTTGCCAAGGGCCCGGCAGCCACCACCTCACCGCAATATTCGTGACCTGGAATTGCACCGGGTTTGACCTTTGTGTGCTCACCAACCCAGCCATGCCAGTCCGACCGGCAAATGCCGCAAGCCAGCACGCGCAGCACCACGCCATCAGCTTCGCAAACGGGATCGGGCACGGATTCAATGCTGAGGTCGGCGTTGTATTCACGGATGATGGCGGCGCGCATCGGAATCTCCCTTTGCGGCCATCAAGCCCGGCTTGCAGTAAAGGGTCAAGCCGTCACAGCCAGAACTGGTCTGGCCAGCAGCCCTACAAAATCTCGACGCGGTAGCTTTCGATCACAGTGTTCGAAAGCAACTTTTCGCACATCGCCTTGACGGCAGTTTCAGCCGCAGCCTTATCCGTCTCGGCCAGATCCAACTCGATTACCTTGCCCTGACGCACACCATTCACCCCGGCAAAGCCCAAAGTGCCCAGCGCGTGGCGCACCGCTTCGCCCTGCACATCCAGAACGCCTGATTTCAGCATGACCGTGACGCGCGCTTTCATGAAACTCTCCGTGGTTTGGCAGTTACCCGCCCGTTAAAGCCCAATACCCTGCGCGGCAAGGGGTCAGTTGATGAGTGTCGGCTTCGTCGTATGAGTCACGTTTGACGGCATCACCCCCAACCGCCGCGCAAGTTCCGCATAAACGTCGGGCAAAGGTCCCGGTTCTGGCACCGGCTGGCCATCGCCCTTGTCCACCAACCCGCGCAAATCCCACAGTCGGCACGTGTCGGGGCTGATCTCGTCCGCCACGATCAGGCGCATATAGTCGCCCTCCCAGATGCGGCCGACCTCAATGCGGAAATCGGCCAGACGAACGCCCACGCCCAACATCACACCCGACAGAAAATCGTTCACCCGCAAGGCCAGCGCGATGATGTCGTCCAAATCCTGTTGGGTGGCCCAGCCAAAAGCCACAATATGCTCTTCGGCGACCATGGGCAGGTTCAGCCGGTCATCCTTCAGGTAATATTCCACGATCGGGCGCGGCAACGGAGTGCCTTCGGGAATGCCGAGACGGGTCGAAATCTCACCCGCGGCAAAGTTGCGAACCACGACTTCAAGCGGAATGATTTCCGCCATCCGCACCATTTGCTCGCGCATGTTCACCCGGCGGATGAAATGCGTGGGCACCCCAACCGCATTGAGCCCGGCCATGAAGAATTCCGACAACCGGTTGTTCAGCACACCCTTGCCTTCAACCGCCGCTGGGGTGGCTTCGGTGGGCGTGGGCGCAGAATCATCTTTGAAATACTGGATCAAGGTTCCCGGTTCTGGCCCTTCATAAAGGATCTTCGCCTTGCCCTCGTAAACCTTCTTCCTACGCGCCATGAATACTCCGATGCCCATAGCGATAGGGGGCGGCAATCGCCACCCCTCGCCCTTCCCCTGCGCTATACGGCAAGGCGCGGGCGCGAGCAAGGCTGGCCAGGTTTCGCCCTGGCGGCCAAAAATGGCGGGGCGCGACTTTGCAAACTCCCCGCAACGCATGGCCGCAGCCGATCTGCCGGATTTGTCTTGAAGCGCGGCCCGGGGATGGGCATATGGATGGCAACGTTCCATGACCCAGAGGGCCAGCCATGACCACTTTTGACGACCGCGAGAATGCCTTTGAATCCAAATTCGCCCATGACGCCGACATGCAGTTCCGCGCCGAGGCCCGCCGCAATAAGCTGGTCGGCCTGTGGGCCGCAGGCTTGCTAGGCAAAACCGACGACGCGGCCACCGAATATGCGATGTCGGTGGTTTCGGCCGATTTCGAAGAGGCTGGCATCGAAGACGTTGTGCGCAAGGTCGCAGCCGATCTGGTCGGCCATGCCAGCGCCGATGACATTCGCGCGAAAATGGCGGCACTGCTGCCGGTTGCCAAGGCGCAACTGATGTCGGAACTCTGATCAACCCGATTTGGGTGCCATTGGGGGCTGTACCGGTTTCGGTGCGGCCCCTTTTGCTTGGGCGGCGTTGAAATTCGTTAAAACACCCGTTGTTAACGGCTTGGCCACCTTGCCGCCATAGCGTGCACCCAAAGCAACGGGGCCCGCTTGTCAGTTTTCAACCATAAGCGACCGACCCATGGCATGGCGCTGTGATGCCGCAGGGGCCATGGCCACGGCTGGCAGCGCGGGCAATTCTGTCGCTGGCATTGCTGGGTCTGTTTGCATGGCTGCTGTCACCGCGGCTGGCAGAGGTTGATCTGGCTGCGGTCACGCAGGCCGTTTCTGGCGTTGCGCTGCGCCATTGGGTTGCGGCAGTGGTGCTGACCGGTGTCAGCTTTTGGGCCGTCGGCCATTATGATGCGGTGGTGCATCGCCATTTCGCCACAGGGCTGCCCGAAGCCATGACCTGCCGCGCCGGGATCTGCGCCATTGCGGTCAGCCAGACCTTGGGCCTGGGCGTGATCACCGGGGCGATTCTGCGCTGGCGGATGTTGCCCGGGCAAAGCCTGTTGCAGGCAACCCGGTTGACGGTGGCGGTGGCGCTGTCGTTTCTGGTTGGCTGGGCGCTGGTGACGGCGGCGGTGTTGTTGCTGTTGCCAGCAGCACCCTGCAAGGCTGCGGCTGGCCTGGTTCTGGCGCTGGCACTTGCGCTGACCGCATTGATCGCCCCGCGTTGGGGCTTCCGCTGGGCCAACGGTTTTGCCCTGGGTCGGTTGATCGCGCTGTGTGCCATCGACACTTTGGCTGCCGCCGCCGCATTTTACATGCTGTGCCCAGAGGTGCTGCAGTTGCCCTTCGCCACCCTGCTGCCCGCGTTTTTGTTGGCCTTGGGTGCAGGTCTGGCCAGCGGCACTCCGGGTGGTTTGGGCGCGTTTGAGGTGACACTGCTGGCCCTGCTGCCAGAAGCAGACCCGGCCCCGATTCTGGCAGCGATTCTGGCATGGCGGCTGGCCTACTACGCTTTGCCCGCATTTTTGGGTGCGGCGGTGGCGATCAAGGGGCCGCAGAACCCCGGGCCATCGGTGGCCCCTCAGGCGCGACTGACCCCGGCTGGCGCGGGCGCGGAACTGGGGTTGTTGGCGCAAGGCACTCTGTCCATTCAATCTTTGGGCATGGGTGAATGGCTGGTGGGGCGCACGGGGCATTTCATGGTGGCCCTGTTGGACCCCAGTGATGGCGCAACTGTGGGCGCTTTGGCCAATGTGGCCCGCGCAGAAACCCGGCTGCCGGTCTTGTACAAATGCAGCGCGCGGCTGGCGGTTCAGGCCCGGGCCTCGGGTTATGCGGCCGTTCTGATCGCGCGTGAGGCTTGGCTTTGCCCAAACAGCTACCGCCTCGGCTCCCCGTCACGCGCAGGCTTGCGTCGCAAACTGCGCCAGGCCGAGACAGCGGGCGTCACTGTAACGCGCGCCAAAACGCTGCCGTGGCAACAGCTTGACTGCATCGCCGCCGAATGGGCCACAGCACACCGCGGTGAGCGGGGATTTTCCATGGGGCGTTACAGCCGCGATTACCTGTCAAGGCAAAGGGTCTACATCGCTTGGCAGGCAGGCCAGCCGGTGGCTTTCGCCAGCTTTCACCAAACGCCCAATGAATGGGCTCTGGACCTGATGCGCCATGGTCCGCGCCTGCCAAATGGCACGATGCAAAGCCTCGTCCAGACCGCGATTGACGATGCGGCCCTTGCCGGAGTGCCGCGCCTGTCGCTCGCTGCCGTGCCAGAGGCCGCCTTCAACGCGGGCGCGCGCCGCCACACCCGGCTGCTGCGCGCGCTGACCGGTGAAGACGGCGCGGGCCTTGCGCGGTTCAAATCGGCCTTCGCGCCGCGCTGGCGTCGGCTGTATCTGGCCGCGCCCAACCGGTTGTGCCTGCCATTTGCCGCCGCAAGCATTGCCCGCGCGATCCTGCACCCGCCGCCAATCGAACAGGATCATGCAGATAATGAATTTGCCTCTGGCCCACACCCGTGGCAGAGACAGGGCTGATATTGTTCGACCCGAGGATACCATGGACGCGCTTTCAAAACTGCTTGCCAGCCGTGATTGGCTGATGGCCGACGGTGCCACCGGCACCAACCTGTTCAACATGGGCCTTTCATCGGGCGAGCCACCGGAGTTCTGGAACGTCGATCAGCCCGACAACATCCGAACGCTTTACCGCAACGCGGTCAACGCCGGGTCGGACATCTTCCTGACCAACACCTTCGGCGGCAACGCCAGCCGGCTGAAACTGCATGATGCGCAAGGCCGTGTGCGCGAATTGAACCGCATCGGCGCAAGTCTGGGCCGTGACATCGCGGACGCCTCTGGCCGCACGGTGATCGTGGCGGGTTCGGTCGGACCGACAGGGGATATCTTTGTGCCGATGGGCACCCTGACCCATTCTGCCGCCGTGGAAATGTTCCACGAACAAGCCGAGGGCCTGAAAGAGGGCGGCGCGGATGTGCTGTGGGTGGAAACCATGTCCTCCCCCGACGAATACAAAGCGGCCGCCGAAGCCGCCGCTTTGGCAAGCATGCCGTGGTGCGGCACCATGAGCTTTGACACTGCCGGGCGCACGATGATGGGCGTCACTTCGTCGGCCATGGTCGAGATGGTGGAAAAGCTGGCCAATCCACCCATCGCCTTTGGCGCCAATTGCGGCGTTGGCGCGTCGGACCTGATGCGCACGGTGCTGGGCTTTGCCGCCATGGGCGGGTCGCGTCCGCTGATCGCCAAGGGCAATGCCGGGATCCCGAAGTATCACAACGGCCACATCCACTATGACGGCACTCCGGAACTGATGGCCGAATACGCTCTGCTGGCCCGCGATGCCGGAGCGCGGATCATCGGCGGTTGCTGCGGCACCATGCCCGAACATCTGAAGGCGATGCGCGCGGCACTGGAAAGCACCCCCAAAGGCCCATCGCCATCGCTGGACACCATAAGCGGCAAGCTGGGCGCATTTTCCTCCACATCAGATGGCACCGGCGACACATCGGGCGATCCCAAACGCGAACGGCGCGGGCGGCGCGGCTGATCCAGCCTGCCTTGGCTTTCATCTTGGCTTAAATATCCCCGCCGGAGGCTTCGGCAGCTATGGCAAAAGCCTTCGGCAAGCGGAATTGAACCAAGACAAAGCCCAGGCCTTCAAAACAACCGCATCTGATCCCCCACCCGCGCCGGTGGGGCGAACAGATCGCAGCGCAGCGGCGGCAGGCGCACCCTCAAGTCCAACCGCGCCACAGCCACCTCAAACCGCCGTGCCATCAGATCGGCCCAAAGCCCCTCTCCACGCATGCGCCGCCCAAAGGCAGGGTCATAATCCTGCCCGCCGTGCAACTCGCGCACCCGCGCCATCACTTTGGCGGCGCGGTCAGGCACATGGGTTGCAAGCCAGCCCTGAAACAGGCCCGAGACCTCCCGCGGCAGGCGCAACGAGAGATAGCTGGCAGCGACCGCCCCAGCATCGCGCGCGGCTTGCAGGATCGGTTCCATCTCATGGTCCGTCAGCCCCGGCACCACCGGGGCCACCATCACCCGCACGGGAATGCCGGCTTGAGCCAGCCGTTCGATCATCCGCAACCGCCGCAAAGGAGCGGCCGCGCGCGGCTCCATCCGGCGCGACAGGTCGGGGTCAAGCGTGGTGATTGAAATGCCGACCCGGCACAGGCCCAACTTGGCCATCGGCGCCAGAATGTCGATGTCCCGTTCAATCAATGTGCCTTTGGTGGTGACCGCCACCGGATGCTGATACGCGGCCAGCACCTGCAAAACAGCGCGCATCAGGCGGTGGGTCGCCTCTATCGGCTGATAAGGGTCAGTGTTGGTGCCAAGTGCAATCACCTGCGGGACATAGGCTTGCGCCCGCAACTCGGTGTCCAGCAACGCCGCAATTCCTGGACGCGCGATCAGTTTGGTCTCAAAGTCCAGCCCTGGCGACAGGTTCAGAAAGGCATGGCTGGGACGCGCAAAACAATAGATGCAGCCATGTTCACAGCCGCGATAGGGGTTGATCGAACGATCAAACGGCAGGTCAGGGGACCGGTTGTAGGAAATCGCCGACCGTGGCGTTTCTGCCCGGACCTCGGTGCGCAGCACGCGGTCTTGGGCAGGGTGCCATCCGTCGGCCACAGCCACCGTCTGCGTTGCCTCGAACCGACCCGCTGCGTTTTCCCGCGCCGCCCGACCAAGAGCTCGCACCCCCGGCAGGATTGTGGAATTTTCATGATCCATGCCCCAAAATTAGAACATTTCACGAACAACCAAAAGCATTTTCTCCTGTTCGCGCCCCTTGAAGTCGGCTTTAATCCGGCGCATGTCGCAATTCGAAAAGTGCCCTGCAGCCTTTAGGCCCATGCAAGCACAATTGCCCAAGGAGCGCCCAACATGGCCGACGACGAAATCATCCTGTCCGAACTGTCAGACGACGAACTGGTGCTGCAAATGCACGATGACCTTTACGACGGTCTGAAGGAAGAGATCGAAGAGGCCGTCAACATCCTGATCGCCCGTGGTTGGGCACCCTACGACGTGCTGACCAAGGCCTTGGTCGCGGGCATGACAATCGTGGGCGCTGACTTCCGCGATGGCATCCTTTTTGTGCCCGAAGTGTTGCTGGCCGCCAACGCCATGAAGGGCGGCATGTTCATCCTCAAGCCGCTTCTGATTGCCACCGGAGCCCCACGCATGGGCAAGATGGTGATCGGCACCGTCAAGGGCGACATCCATGACATCGGCAAGAACCTTGTCGGCATGATGATGGAAGGCGCCGGGTTCGAAGTGAAGGATCTGGGCATCAACAACTCGGTTGAGAAATACCTTGAGGCGTTGGAGTCGGAAAAGCCCGATATCTTGGGCATGTCCGCCCTGCTGACCACCACGATGCCCTACATGAAAGTCGTGATCGACACGATGAAGGAAAAGGGCATGCGCGAGGATTACATCGTTCTGGTCGGCGGCGCGCCGTTGAATGAAGAGTTCAGCAAGGCCATCGGTGCGGATGCCTATTGCCGTGACGCCGCTGTGGCGGTCGAAACCGCCAAGCAATTCGTGGCGCGCAAGCACAACCAACTGAACGCTTGAACCAAACCGTCGCATTGAAACGGCCCCGGACTTGTTCCGGGGCCTTTTTCACACCATCTTTGGTGTCAACCGATACGAAAGGTGCACCATGCCACTGCCGTTCTTTCTGGGTTTGATCGCCACTGTCATTGTCGCTGCCGGAGCAAGCGTTGCCTTGGTCATGGTTGCTGGCGTGCCGATGATCTGGCTGGCCATCGCCGCCCCCATTCTGGCGCTCTTGGTGCGGGGCTTGGCGTGGCGCTGATCCCCGATGATACCGCTCTGACTGAAGCAGGTCTGGCACCTGCGCAGCAAGGTCGCATTCTGCTGATCGCCTGCGGTGCCTTGGCGCATGAAGTGCTGGCGTTAAAGCGGATCAACAGTTGGGAGCATATGGACCTGCAATGCCTGCCCGCAAATCTGCATCTTTGGCCTGACAAAATCACTGCGGCAGTGGCGCAGGCGGTGGAGGATCACAAGCAGACTTACGGGTCGATCTTCATCCTCTATGCCGATTGCGGCACAGGCGGCCTGTTATTCGAAAAGTGCAAGGAACTGGGCGTTCAGATGATCTCGGGCCCGCACTGCTATTCGTTTTTTGAAGGCAATGACGCCTTTGCCGCCCACCCGGAAGAGTTCACCGCCTTCTATCTGACCGATTTTCTGGTGCGGCAGTTCGATGCTTTCGTCTGGCGTCCGATGGGTCTGGACCGCCACCCGCAGCTGCGCGACATGTATTTTGGCAACTACACCAAACTGGTCTATCAGGCGCAAACCAACGATCCTGCGCTGGATGCCAAAGCCCAAGACTGTGCCCTGCGCCTCGGGCTCGCCTACGAACGGCGCTTTACCGGCTATGGCGATTTGGCGGGATTTATGGCGCAGGCGGCCCGCAGCTGAAACGTGCGCGAGGTGGTTGGCAAGCCGCCCAACCTGGCTTACGAAGGCCTGATGGCACTTCCCGATGCACTGACCAACCTGAGTGATTTCCTTGGCGACCGGCTGTCCACAGCCGCGCAGATCTTGGCACAACACAGCCAAAGCGAAACTCACATCCTCGCGCGCGCGCCCGATGCTGTGGCCTTTCCCAAGGACAGCATTGAGGTGGCCCGCATCGCGGCGATTTGCGCACGCCATGCGGTGCCGATCATCGGCTGGGGCGCTGGCACCTCGTTGGAGGGGCACGCTTTGGCAGCGCAAGGCGGCATCACCGTCGATTTCCGCCTTATGCACAAGCTGCTGGCAGTCTACCCCGAGGATATGCTGGCCGTCGTGCAACCTGGCATTACGCGGGAGCGGTTGAACGAGGAATTGCGCGACACCGGCCTGTTTTTTCCGGTTGATCCCGGCGCGAACGCCACTCTTGGCGGCATGGCGGCCACGCGC